>JARYLH010000121.1 GCA_029907755.1 Candidatus Methanosuratincola sp. | reverse complement strand
TCTCGGGCTACTCTGAAACACAATTATCTTTTTTTATGAAAAACAAGTCTGCGGGCACGGGTCCGCGTAACTGCCTATCCGAAAACCAGCCTTACCAGGAGATAAGCGAAGGAGGCGGTTATCAGCGCCCCAGCCAGAATGATCTTTTTGGTCTCCATCCTTTCCATACGCATCCCCATACCGTTTTTGGCGCCGGGATAAAAGCCTTGCCCCGCTCCACGACCTTTCCAACGATGGGCTACCCGCAGCCCCTCGCCCTCGAAGACGTGCGTGGTGCGAAGCGATTTCGGTTGAGTTTGCCTTATAAGCCCACGATGCGTATTCTGAATCAGCAAGGCGATTCCAGAATGCCAGAACTGACGAGGGAAGAGATGGTCAAGTTTGCTTCATTGCTAGTGAAGCGCTCGATGTCAATCGGGAGGAAGCCGGAAGGAGGGTTCGACTCGGTCTCGATCACGTACAACGACCAGGATCCCTCCTGCAGGGAGTTTGCCGAACTGGTGGAGGAGGAGTGCTGGAGGCAGGGCGCCTACACGATTATCAGGGGGTACTCATCCGTGCGTAACAGGAAGAAGTACGAGCTCTCCCCTGAGGAGTCCCTGAAGGAGATGGACCCGATCGCGAGGGCCATCGCAGAGACCGTCGACGTGAGGATGTTCATAGGCGAGGAGGACGATCCCTACTGGTCCGAGGGCGTGTCCGGGAAGGTGAGGCTGACCGCGCCGAACAGGCAGAGGCTATACGAGATAATGGACAGGCGTGGCGTACGGTGGGTCTACTTCGGGTGGCCGATCCCAGGGGCAGCCAGGGGGTATGGGTGCCCCGTGGAGAGGTTCAGGGAGATCTTCTTCAACAGCATCAGGGCCTCTTTCTCCGACGAGCTCCTCGACCTCTGCGGCTACTACTCCCGGGCACTCCGTGGCGTCGACCGGGTCAGGATACTGGCTGAAGACACCGACCTCTCCTTCAGCGTCAAAGGCAGGCCGGTGATAGTCGACGATGGCATAATCTCGAGGGAGGACATGGAGAACGGCGACGTCGGGCTCAACATACCGTCCGGGGAGGTCTTCATAGCCCCGCTGGAGACGAGCGCCAACGGGCACATCACATTCCCGGTCGTGGTCATACCGGGTTTCGGGAGGATCGACCGGCTCAGGATCGAGTTCAGGGACGGGAAGGTCGTCTCCTACGCAGCCGAAAAGGGCGCAGAGAGGTTCACCAATTTCCTCGAAGCGAATACGGGCGAGAAAGACAGGATCGCCGAACTGGGCATAGGCTGCAACCCGGGGGCGGAGTTCACAGGCGGGAGCATAATCATAGACGAGAAGATCTACATGACGGTCCACATCGCGATCGGCAACAACACCGGCTCTTACCACGGGACGAACCAGGCCTCGAGCCACCTCGACATGATCAAGGATATGCGGGGAGGGCAGCTCTTCTTTGACGGGAAGCTGGTGATGGAGAATGGCGAGCCAGTCAGGTGAAGCTCTCAGGAGCCTCGCGGAGTCGATACTCCGCGGAAAGCCCGACTCCCACGAGATTGCCCTGTCATGCCTCGATAAAGGCTTGAGCGTAGAGGAGATCCTGACCAAGGGCGTGATAGCCGCTTGGCTCGAGTTCGCCGCCTGGTACGACAGGGATCCGGACGGCGCGCTCAAGGGGTGGATGGAGTCGTACAATGCAACGAACCGGGTGCTGAAGGCGCTCGATCCGGCGATCAAGGTTCCCGAGAACCCGCCGTTCTCAGCCGCAGTCGTCGCGGTGCGGGGCGAGGGGCATGTTCTCATGCGAGACGTGATCTCCCTCCTCCTCAGGTCGCGCGGGGTGAGGGTCTACAGCAGCAGGAAAGGCGTAGTCCCAGAGGACCTTCTGGAGCCGATCTCCGACCCTTCGCTCAAGTGGCTCGTCGTCTCGTGCACCGAGTCCGACCTGAACGATCAAGTGATCGCGATAATAAAGTGGGCGAAGCAGAAGCGACCAGATCTCCGCGTGATCGCAGGGGGGCCCCAGGCGGAAAAGGTGGGCGCCGACATGGTGGCGAACGACCCCTCCGAACTGCTCAGGGAGATCGGGCTGTGAAAGATTGGTCCGGAACGTCGAGGAGGCGCCAGGCGGAGAAAAGGACGGATTCGCTAAAGAGCTAGAAAGGATCAGACGAGCTTCGGGGTGATCTTCTTGCTAACAGCTATCTCGTCGACGCTCTTGAGCGCTGTGCTGTTCTCCGTCAGGACCTTGGCCACTTCCTCGTAGCAGATGCTGTTCCCCTGTATGATCATCCTGATCGTCTCGGTTTTTATGTCTGTCTCCACGACATTGATGCTCACATTCTCGACGCCGTCTATCTTGCATATGGCTTTGGAAAGCTCGGCTATCGAGATCTCCCTTGGCTTCAGCGCGTCCAGTACAAGCTTTTTTATGTCTATGCTCAAAGCAATGCCCCTGAAATAAGATCCTGTTGCAGTTTTTTACCTTTTCCCTTCCGCGAAGAGGATGCAGGAAATTGATTTTTTGTGGTGCCTGCTGGTTTTCCCGCCTTCTGTTGCGGGGCATGCATCCATGCAGCTCTGCGTTCAGACGCCCGCGCCGGTGAGGAATAGTATTGCCACTATTGTTAGCCCCATCGCGACTGTCAGCAGGCTGTACTTGAGCCTGTTCGCAGAGGCGATCTTGCCCAGGTAAATGCCGAGGAGCGCCAGCGTCGAGAGGTTAATCGTGATAGAGGCGACCATAGCGTACTGCAGGGATAGCGCGGATGGGGACAGTTCGTGGACAATGAACGGGATCAGCGTTAGGAATATTGTCAGCGCAGGCGATATGCCATCGACGATCGCGAGCGCAAATGTCACGAATTTCGATGCCCTGTATATGATGCTGTCCTTGATCTCCATCATTATGCTGTCCTCTATCTCCTTGATCTTCCTTGACCGCTCGGCCTTCTCCGAGAGGAACGCACCGACGAAGCCGGAAATCCCTGTTGCGAGGGCCAACCCTATCCCGGAATTGATGATGAGGTGCGCATCGGCCCTCCCCGTTATGTACGCCCCCATCACCACCCCGAGTATGGCGAGCGCCCCGTCGAAGGAGTTCATCACGAAGTACCTCCTGGAGAGCTCAGCAGCCCCTGCAACGCTGAAGTACTTGTTTGCCCTTCTCCTGAGCCTCCTAAGCCTGCGCAGCATGCTACCGCCTACCCTCCCTCCACAATGCCGCCTTGCGCTCCGCCGTGCAGGTACTCCGTGGGGTCCTTGACGCCGGCCTCGATAAATGCCCTTCTCCTGTTCTCGCAGGACTCGCAGGATCCGCAGTGGACCTCCCCGTCCCGGTAGCAGCTCCAGGTGAGCTCGAAAGGTACGCCGAGCCTCGCGCCCAGCCTGACGACCTCGCTCTTCTTCAGGGAAAGCAAAGGCGCCTCGATGGAGATCTCTGAACCGGTCCCGAGCCTCGCAGCCCTCTCCATCGCCTCCACGAACTCCCTCCTGCAGTCCGGGTAGTTCTCTGCGTCCGATGCGTGCGCCCCGTAGAGCACAAGCCTGGCCCCTATCGAGTCTGCATAGGCGACCGCCGCGGAGAGGAGCACGGCGTTCCTGAAGGGGACTATGATAGGCCTCGAGAATTCCCTGGTTATCTCGATCCCTCGGTCCACAAGCGAAGTGGCGCCCATGTAGAGATCCGAGAGCCCGCTGAGGTCCACAAGCCTCCAGGGGAGCCCGAGCCTTCTGGAAACCGCCTCCGCGCTCCTGATCTCGGCCCTGGCGATCTGCCCGTAGTCGAATGTGAGCGGGAAGGCGCTGAACCCCCTCTCCAGGGCGTAGTAGAGCACCGTGGTGCTGTCAAGGCCGCCCGAAACCACTACGACCGCGCGCTCCTTGTCGGATGGCATTCACCTCACCCCCGCCCTCTTGAGCGATAGGTAGAGCAGGTAACCGAGCCCGACCGTGGCAATTCCGACGCCCACGAGCAGGTACGCGAAGGTTATCAGGAA
>JARYLH010000120.1 GCA_029907755.1 Candidatus Methanosuratincola sp. | reverse complement strand
CTGAAAAGAGCAGTGACTGCGATTCTGGCTTCCTCGAGCCGCCCCATGACTTCGGTCGAGATAAGTGAGAGGCTCAACGTAAACAACCACCAGATCAGATCGCTGCTTAGAAAACTAGCTAACGAGCGTAAAACGGTAAGGACTGGCGATGGATGGGTTTTTTCGGACAAAAAGTTAGACATTGGCTTCGAAAGCCATCCAAATTAAGCTGAAATATGTTCTTTTTCATTATTTGAATTTCAAACAGCTTAAAGCTGAAAAAAATCCCAAGCCTTAAAAAATATTTCTACAGAGGGTAATAATTGTGTAAGTGCGTGCAAACTTATGATGCCCGTCCATATCAACGACATATATTATGATCCCGAAAGACAATTTTGTGGACTGTACATAGCCTCAAAAATATCTATGCCTGATTTCGATCCTACGCTGGAACTCTTGAGGATATTGAATGAAAACAAGATTTGTTTTTTAAGCATATCTTCTCATAGGAGCGAAGACATCGTTCATAACTTCATAACCTTGAACCTTACAGATGTCCCTGAATTAAAAGAAGAAATGGTAAAAAATATAAAAGAAAAATTTGGATCAAGGCTAGTTTACCTGGAGTGCGTCGACTCTGGCGTTCCAGGGCTGATCTACAATGTGAACGGCTACCCCGTGATACTGAATGTCTCCGGCCGCCCCATGCAGGTCGCTGCGATGACGACTTCGGGCTGGAAGAGCCTCGTGATGGGGATGATCAGGAGATACAGGGGCGACGCCACGCTGATGCTCTGGAATATGGGCAACGACTTCGGGGAGGCCCACGGGAAGACCCTCCTTGAGATGGCGGGTCTGAGCGACAGGCACCGCATCAGGATTGGGCTTGCAGTACTCCAGGCACTTGGCTGGGGGAAGTTCGAACTAGCGGAGTGCGATGAGTTCGGGAAAGTCGTGGTGATCAGGGCGACGGAGAATTTCGAGGAGCTTATAACATGGGAGCTGCTCGATTACGAGAACCGATTCCTCCTTGGGTTCTTTGTCGGGTTGGTCAGCAAGGTATTCGACAAGGCATGCAGGGGCACTGAAGTGAAGTGCGTGAAGCTCGGGGACCCATACTGCGAGTTCGTGATCAGATGATCACACGAGCGACTCCGGGCACTTGTCTGCCGCATAGGGCAGCTTCTCAGCCTTGATCAGAAACTGTTGTTTGCTCGACTTCACCTTCTCCAGGATTAGGCATTTGCCCCTCTCCGTGAATGCGAAGACAGGTATCACTGTGCCCGCCTGGAGCAGCGCCTTCTCTGCGGCCACCTCCCTGATCTGCCTGGACGCGCACCCAGACGCCAAGTCTGCGACCTTCGCCATTATGCGTGCCGCATCCTTGCCGATCCCAGTCAGGTGCACGCCGAATATGAGTGCATCCGGATGCGTTGCCCTTATCCTCTCGCCGTCTGCGGGATCGGTTATCGTGACAGCGACGTTTGAGTGCCCGCTTTGGTACGCGAGATCGGTTCCCTCCACTTGGTCGATCCTCGCGGTCTCGCGGTCCAGGACGGTCCCGCCGAGGGCCTCTATCCTTTCAATGAGCCTAAGGATGGGTGAAGTCGAGACCAGACCAGACATCCTTCCACCTATCCCCTGGACCAGGTCCGGGTTTGATGTTATGACCGTCCCTGCGCCCTCGCAGACGATCACAGTGGCGCCCAGGGCCTTAGTCCTGAGCCCTTGGCTTATCATTTCGGATGCGCCAAAGGTCACAAAGTCCTGCGATGACTCTAGCAAGCGGTTCTCGGTGCACATCCCGTACGAACTGATCCTGCTTTCTATGTTTTTTCGGACCTTTTCCGGGGTGATTGTGTCTACCGGGGTGGAGAACTTCTTCGCGAGCGGGCATTCCCTGATCATTGACGGGCCGACCTCGATCACCAAGCCGTTCCTGACGACAACGCGGGATTTGCCTATCGCTTCAATCACGTGCTCGTCTTGATCTGGCATATTAGCATCGAAAAGTTGATACACGCCTTCGGATAATATCTCTTTTGCCGATGAAGATAGTCTTGCAAACCGATGGAAAAGATGAGGGCCCCTAGGGTATCTGAGGCATTTCCCCATCAACGATTCCCATGCGGAAGGCGGTTGCCGTCTCGAGTTACATCTCTCCTTCCTAGGATGCTGCTTCCAAAAAGGATTTCAAGCCATAGGCGGGCAAAGGAGTGTCAAGTTCGCCTTCTCGACTCTGCTTCGCTCTTCAGCAGGTACCTGATCACATAGTCCATTGTCTTCCTGCGCCTGTCCTGGCTATCCTGGAACCTCAGCGTCTTCTGGAGCTCCAGCAGGCTGATGTAAGTATCTTCCTTTACCCTGATCAGAAAAGTCCTCTCTGGCAAAATGCCCACCTGAAAAAAAGATTAGAGGAGAGAGTACATAAGGATTAAGGCAATGAAGAGTATGGAGATCGTATTCATCACTTTGATCAGCGGGTTGATCGCAGGACCAGCAGTGTCCTTGAACGGGTCTCCGACAGTGTCCCCCACAACTGCAGCCGCGTGGGCTGGGCTCCTCTTGCCGCCGAAGTTGCCGAGCTCGATGTACTTCTTCGCATTGTCCCACATCGCTCCACCTGTGGTCATGAGCAGCGCGAGCAGGAGCCCTGACAGGATGACTCCCATCAGCATCCCTCCGAGGGCCCTCTCGTTGAGCAGGAACCCGACCAGAAGGGGAGACAGTATTGCGATCAGCGCTGGCAATGCAAGCTCCTTCAGCGCAGCCTTGGTTACGATGTCGACGGCCCTGCCGTAGTCCGGCTTCGCAGTCCCTTCCATGATGCCCTTGATCTCGCGGAACTGCCTTCTGACCTCCTCGACGATCTGGAATGCTGCCCTCCCGACAGCGGTCATCAGCATGGACGCAAACAGGAAAGGTATCGCCGCGCCCAATATGAGGCCCGCAAGCACAAACGGATCCTCTATCGACAGCACCACCGATCCTACCCGCTTTACGATCTCGTCCTTGTATGCTGCAAACAGCGAGAGGGCTGCGAGCGCAGCAGATCCGATCGCGTATCCTTTGGTCACAGCCTTTGTGGTGTTCCCTACAGCATCGAGCGGGTCCGTCACATCTCGGACCTCCTTCGGGAGGTTTGCCATCTCTGCGATCCCGCCGGCATTGTCTGTTATCGGCCCATAGGCATCGATCGAGACTATCATGCCTGTTGTGGACAGCATGGCTGCTGCGGCTATGGCAATCCCGTAGACGCCTAGCTCGGGCGAGGCCGCGCCGCCTGCTATGAAGTAGGAGACAAGGATGCCCAAAACGATGACGATCACTGGGAGGAAAGTGCTGCGCATACCCATGCCAAGTCCTGCTATTATGTTGGTTCCGGCGCCGGTCTTCGATGCTTCGGAGACGAAGAGGACTGGCTTGTGCGAATACGATGTGAAGTAGTCAGTTATTACCACCATGCAGACCATGACTGCGAGCCCCACTATCGAGCACAGGTAGACGCCAATATCTCCACCCATAAAGTAGTATGTGACCAAGTAGAACGCAACAGCCGAAACGATAGTAGTCGCAGCAAGGCCCTTGTAGAGCGCATTCATTATCTTTCCTTCCTTGCCCAGCCTGACGAAGAACGTCCCTATGACCGTGGCGAAGATGGCCATGGCGCCTATCACCAGTGGCAAGGCTATTCCGCTCGTACCGAATTTTGATAGCACTGCGGGTGAAGATGCCAAAAGCATTGCGGCAAGCGCGGTTACGACATAGGTCTCGAACAAGTCCGCACCCATGCCAGCGCAGTCGCCCACAGCATCGCCGACATTATCCGCGATCACGGCAGGGTTCCGCGGATCGTCTTCAGGTATCCCGGCTTCGACCTTGCCGACAAGGTCCGCACCTACATCTGCCGCTTTTGTATATATCCCCCCTCCGACCCTAGCGAAGAGGCTTATCAGGCAGGCGCCGAATCCGAACCCAACGAGCAGGTTGGCGTCGCCGAAGAGGATGTAGAAGACAGTGAGACCAAGGAGCGCAAGGCCTACTATTGAGAAGCCGGAGACTGCACCGCCCTTGAATGCGAGGGAGAGGGCCGCCTTCAGCCCCTGTTTTGCCTTGTTGGCGGTCCTGACGTTCCCGGCAGTCGTCATTTTCATACCAACGTAGCCGCAGAATGCTGAAA
>JARYLH010000011.1 GCA_029907755.1 Candidatus Methanosuratincola sp. | reverse complement strand
ACTGCAAAGCCAACGGCGGTTTGCCAGTTGATAGCCAAGGCGAGGACCACGGCGATCACGGCAGCGAAGATCGCCACCGTCTTGTATTGGCGGTTAAGGTAAGCATTGCCGCCTTCCCTGATCGCCTTCGCGATCCTCTTCATCTCGTCTGTGCCCTCGTCCTCCTTGATCACACTCATCGCAAGGTACCCTGCGTATAGCAACGCGACAATCCCTGCCACGAGGGGTAGGATGGTCTCGATGTTAAGTCCGACCACAAGTGGTGTCCATACTTCACTCATGTTTTTTCCCCCTTGACTTTGATGTTAATGGAGTGATTCAGGCGGGGGATATTTAAGTGATTCGATATTTGGACTAAATTCATTTCATATAATGGAATAGAACAAAGAAAAATAGAAAATGAAAAGCGCAACCAAGGATGGCATAGGCGAGTGCAGCCTAGCGGATCATTCATTCGACGGGCATGTACTTCACTTCGCAGTTGCCTTCCCTGAGCGCCAGGACGATCCGCTTCATCCATTTTTCGTCTTCCTTTGGGAAGTCCGACCTGTAGTGTGAACCCCTGCTCTCCTCCCTGAGCGAGGCTGCCATGGCGGTCACTTCCGCCATGTCGAGCATCATCTGGACGAGCGTTAGTTCAAGGCTTCCTTCAGCCCGAACGCCCTCCTCCCTTATCCTGTTGAATGTGGCCAGCGCCTCCTGCAGCCCGCCCGCACTCCTTATGATCCCAACGTCCTTCCACATCGTATCCCTGATTGCTGCCATTGCCTCCCTCGCGGATATCTTGCCCTCTCCAACGCGGCTCTGGTATGGGAACTCTGGCTCCACGCCGAATGCGCTTGGATCGGTTCGGTCGGCTGTACTTGCATACATCGAAGCAGCCATCCCCGATCTGAACCCGAACGCTATTGCTGCAGCAAAAGCGTTTCCTCCAATCCTGTTCGCGCCGTGCGGACCGCCGACCGCCTCTCCAGCGGCGAACAGCCCTTGGATAGACGTTGCCCCGTCGGCATCGGTCTTCACTCCGCCCATCATGAAGTGGGCATACGGTGAGACCGCGACCTTGTCGGTCCTCAGGGGCACTCTCCTTGACTCGAGATCCGTCACTGCCGACCTCAGGGCAGGGTTGCCATCCAGATCGCTGTCCTTGATCCCCCTGCAGTCAAGGTAAACCCTCTTCTCCTTGCCTCCAGAGAGCATCTCCTGCGCTATCAGTATCGAGAAAGCGTCGCGGGTCATTTTCCATGGCTCGCTTATGCCGTGCTTCTTGAAGATCGAATTTCCGTCCTCGTCCAGGACATCGCCGCCGTGCCTCAGGAGCTGGGAATATTCTATGAACAGCTTCGGGAGCCCTTCCTGTGAGACCATCATGGGGTAGAACTGTACGAACTCCATGTCCACCAGCTCGGCGCCTGCCCTGAATGCAAGGCTGCACCCGTAGCCCGACGATCCCGCGGGCATCAGGGTCTTAGAGTAGATCTCGCCAGACCCGCCTGTTGCGAGCACTACTGCCTTTGCCTTAACCACGACAGGCTCGTCCGTATCGGTCCTTGCGCCTATGGCCCCGACGACCTTCTCTACTTCTTTAACGATCCTGGTGACCATGATCCTCTCGAGGAATTTGACCCCAAGGCCCTCTGCTGCTGACCTGAGGACTCTCTGTAGGGCTATTGCCTTGCCTTTCATGTAGTACGATCTTGGCTTGGAGTGCCCAGGGATCGGGTAAGCCTTGATCTCTCCGTTCTCTTCCTCGAACTCTACCCCCAGCTCCACGAGCCGTGAGAAGTACTTCGAGATGTCCCTGACCATCGTCTTTGCAAGTTTACTGTCGTTTATCATGCGCCCCGCTTTGAGCGTATCTTGGAAGTGCAGATCGGTGCTGTCGCTAGGATCCCCAAAGGGCGTCACTGCCGAGAGTATCCCTGCGGCCATGGATGTGGTGTTCGCCCCCCCGACGAGCGTCTTTGTCATTATCGTTGTATCGGAGAGGTCGGATGCGGACGAGATCGCTGCGCAAAGCCCAGCAAGCCCTCCGCCTATCACAAGAACGTCCGTTTCCAGTTCCAAAACATGCACCTTCAATAGTCCTTTTTACTTTTCTGACTTTGGTTAATTGCCGTTATGCTGTTCGCTCAGCCCCCAAATGGCGGCAACCCTATCAAGACCTCTGATCCGTCAGAGATCGGGTTCTTCATGTCTGCCTTCGAGAGGAGTGCGCCGTCCAGCGTTATCATGATCCCTTGCTCGATCTCCGAATCGGTCAGAAGCTGCCTCAGCCTTTCCCCGTATTTCTCGATCAGGTGGCGGATGAGATCCTCTACTGTTGCGCCCTCCTTCAGTTGGATCTCTTCCTCCTTCACTCCGGTCGCATCCCTAAGGATGGAAAGGTAAGAGACCTTGACCCGCAAGCCAGACACCGGTTTGGGGACTCGACTCTGCCAACGAACTATTCCTCTTTCTTGCCCCTCGACTTGAGCTTCTCCAGCACCTGTGGCATCGTTGTGTACTCCATCTCCTCTGGCCCCAGCCGCTCCGGCATGAACGGGCCGTGCCTCCTCATGTAGTCCGCGACCTCGCAGGCTTTTGCTCTGGTCATGTCGAACGCAGGATCGTCGAACAGGTCAGAAGGCCCTGTGAGCTTTCCGTTCTTGATCTGGAACCCCAGCGCGATGAGCCTCGGCGGGCCGTCGAACCTCGTGCATCTTGCGTTCCTCTGGGCCACTGGCATCAGCGGTCCGTAGTGGGAGCCCCTCATCCATCCAGCGACGAGGTGTGGGAATGCGAAGGGCTCTAATATTTCGCCGACAGCAGGGAGCCCGTGCTGTGCCCTGACTATCGCGACGGGGTCGTCCTTTCCGACATACCTGCCCGCAATGAGGCAGAGCCTTGTGATGCTCACCCTTGACGCAATAGTCCCGTCCTTCTTGCTGATCTTCTTTAGTATGTACCTCCCGGTTGTGCCGATCAGCGCGAGGAGGTCGTACGACTCCTCAGGGGTGTTGAGCTCGAAGGACGTGCCTTCCAAGACGTCAAGGACCTCGAACCTGAAGCCGTCATGCATCGTCGGGTCGATGACCAGCCCTGCCGTCGAGAATGGGTCAGCAAATACCTTGTAAAGAGGGAGGTTGAAAGCCCCGGGCTCGGTCTTGTCGGCCATGAAGATGACCACCGGCTCGCTCTTCCGCTCCTCGAACTCAATCTCGGCATATCCCGGGCCAAGCCCCCTGAGGTTCCCAGAGAACGCCTCGCAGAGAAGGTCCTGCCCTGCGGCGTACAGCCCGAGCTCCTCGGCTACCTTGGCGGCCTTCTTGAAGGTCTCCCAGGCCATGTTGTGGATCTCTGAGTTGTCCTCGCCTTTTTTGTGAGTAATTATGAGCTCAAGATCATCACCGCAATTAGTCACATAAAAGTCACTAATCAGCCCTGATTCTTTTGCCTCGCTCAAGGAGTCCTGTGCAGCCTTAAGCTGGTTCGGGTGCACGACGTTGTGCCCCGCCAATGATCCTACATCTGCCTTCAGTACGCTCAAAGTCGTCCTGACCATTCGCAACACCACTTCAGTTGATTATCTGCCTCTTATCTTAAAAATGCTGTTGTCTTACCGGGGCGGCGTGGCGACCCCAGCCGATTCTGTGACTATGGTGAAGACTGCTTTATGTGATTAAATTATGTGCAAGAAGCTCCCAATCACAAGTATCATAATCACATACGCCGCCAGTGCGGCGTAGACCGTGTCTTTCCTCGAGAGGAAGTAGAGACCAGCCATGATGACCCTCATGAAAGGGGTCAGTATGAGCACAAGCACTCCCAGCCAAGCCACTTCTGAGGATGTGAAGAAGCCGATCGATGTTATCACGACCCCGCTCAGCACACCCGTGCGGAGGACCAGGGAGATGAGGTCTTCAACGTTCACCATGCCAGCAAGCCTCCAGCCTTCAGCAGAAGGATCATCCCGAAGAAAGCAAGGACCACGGCAAGGAGTCTCCTCAACACGACCGACTTCGACTTGGCGAGGAGCCGGGTCCCTATGTATGCGCCGACCATTATCCCCAGTATCGTGGGCGCCGCTAAGTGGAGGTCCACCAGCCCGCTCTGGAAGTAAATCACGGCGCTAGCCGCCGCAGTCACGCCGACCATGAAATTGCTCGTTGCTGCCGCTGCCTTTATGGGGATCTTCATCACAATGTTCATTATCGGGACTTTTATCACACCGCCCCCTATGCCGACTATTCCCGAGACGGCGCCTGCTATGAGGCTCGCCACCGCGCCGAGCTTCAGGTTCTTGACCTCGTACTTCACGGTCGCGCATGCCCGCTCGTCGTAGAACTCCCCCTGCAGAAAACCGCTGCCGGAGGACTCGAAGCACTCTTCCTTCCGCTCCCTGAACATTGTCACCGACGTATAGAAGAGGACGCACCCGAGAAGTGCCTGGATCGCAGACACTGGGAGCGAAAGGGCCAAGAACGCGCCAGCCACAGCACCGCTCACGGTGAAGGCCTCGAGGACCATGGCCAGCCTGAGGTTGGTCATCCTGTCCTTTATGTAGACGCTGCCAGCCATGCTCGAGCTCGCAATCACCGCGATCAGGCTCAGAGCCACCGCCTGGTGCGCGGGGATGTTCAGTGCCAAGAGGAGGAAGATTATCATCAGGACGCCGCCCCCCAGCCCGAGCATCGCACCTAGGCTCCCGGCAAAGATGCCGAACATGAGTATCGCAAGGGCGACAAGGCTTGGATCCAAACCCACCATCTCTTTCTCTACTGGCTTGCGGCTTCTGTGGACGACCAAAGTCAAACTGTTATATATCTATGCTTTTAAATTAAGTCCCTGTGGTTGCCATGCGATCGGATGTCATAAAGAAGGGGGTGCAGAAAACCCCCCACCGGGCACTGCTCAAGGCCCTCGGCTTGGTGGATGAGGAGATCGAGAGGCCGATCATCGGAATAGCGAACTCGTGGAACGAGATCATACCTGGGCACATCCACCTGAACAGGGTCGCTGAGGCTGTCAAGGCAGGGGTGAGGATGGCGGGCGGGACCCCTCTGGAGTTCAACACCATAGGCATATGCGACGGCATTGCCATGGGGCACGAGGGAATGCGTAGCCCGCTTGTCAGCAGGGAGATAATCGCAGACTCGGTCGAAGTCGTAGCGAGCGCCTATTCGTTCGACGGGCTCGTCTTCATCTGCAGCTGCGACAAGATAGAGCCGGGAATGGTTATGGCTGCACTGAGGCTCGACGTGCCTTCGATCTTCGTTACTGGCGGGCCGATGCTCTGCGGGGTGCTTAAGGGGCAGAGGCTCTCGCTGGACATGACATTCGAGAGCATAGGGGCATACGTGAACGGGAAGATCAGCGACGATGAACTGAGGGAGATCGAAGAGCTCTCCTGCCCGGGACCCGGCTCCTGCGCGGGGATGTACACGGCTAACACCGTTGCGTGCCTGATCGAGGCGATGGGGCTTTCCCTGCCCGGCAGTGGCACCATCCCTGCGGTCGATGCTCGGAGGCTAAGGCTTGCAAAGTACGCAGGCATGAAGATCATGGATCTGATCAGGCTGGGGATAACACCCAAAAAGATCGTCACGAAGTCCCTCCGGAACGCCATTGCAGTGGACGTCTCCATGGGCGGGTCCACGAATGCGATACTCCACCTGATGGCAATTGCAAACGAGGCGGAGGTGCCGCTGAAGCTCGAGACCTTCGACGAGATCAGCAGGAGGACCCCGCAGCTCGTCAGCATGCTGCCCGCTGGAGACGTGCCAATGGAGGAGCTGGACAGGTCAGGGGGCATTATGGCTCTGATGAAGCAGCTGCTCGAGATCGGCATCGTCGACCCTGCACCGATCACAGTAACGGGCGAGAGCATAGGCAAGAGCATAATGAAGGCGAAGGTGGTGGGGAACACCATAAGACCGCCGCTGAACCCGATAAGACCGACGGGGACCCTCGCGATACTTCGGGGCAACCTAGCCCCAGACGGTGCTGTGATAAAGACGGCAGGGCTCAGGAGGCTGAGCTTCGAGGGCAAGGCGCTGGTATTCGACAGGGAGGAAGACGGCATAAGGGCCGCTGAAGAGGGGAGGATAACCGAAGGCACAGCCGTGGTGATAAGGTACGAGGGGCCGAAGGGAGGGCCTGGGATGAGGGAGATGCTGCAGCTGACCTCGATGCTCGTGGGGATGGGGATTGGAGAGAAGGTGGCGATGATCACCGACGGCAGGTTCTCAGGAGCGACCCACGGCATGATGGTGGGGCACGTCTCCCCGGAGGCAGCCGAAGGCGGGCCGATAGCCGTGATCAGGGACGGCGACTTGGTCAGGATAGACATCGAGAGGAGGATCTTGGAGGTCGACCTGAGCAGCGAGGAGATCGCTTCCAGGCTATCGAAATGGTCCCCGCCCGAGCCAAAGTACAGGAAGGGCGCGTTCTACAGGTACAGCAGGATGGTGACCTCAGCTTCCAAAGGCGCTGTGCTGAAGTAGCCGCCCAATTGCAGCCCATCGCCAGCCTCTCCTTTTTTTGCTTCCCTTCCATCTCGCATCCTATTCTTCGCACAGCCTTATTCCGCATCTCAGTCATGCCTGAGCGCCACGACAGGATCCATCCTGGATCCCCTCCTGGCAGGGTAGAACCCTGCGAGCAGTGCGACCGCCACCGCAAACAGGAGGACGAATACGGCGACATCTGCCCGGACTATCGGCGTGTACGAGAATGCGGTTGCGGAGCCGAAGGAGCTCGCCGTCCTGCTCATCCCAGCAGAGAGGGCGACGGGTATGAGGTAAGAGATGCCCGTGCCGACCAAGAGCCCGAGTATCCCTCCGACGACTCCCATTATTGCAGCCTCGGAGAGGAAGATCATCAGGACGTCGTTGTTCGTGAAGCCGAGCGCCTTCAGCACGCCTATCTCACGCGTCCTCTCTATCACCGAGACGAACATTATGTTCATTATTCCCAGCCCTGCCACGAACAGTGAGATGGCAGCTATCGCCCCAAGGAGAACCGTCAGCTGCCCGGTTATCGTGGAGACTATCTGGGTGATCTGCTTCACGGTCAGTATGGTGAGCCGTGTCCCGTAGATCGCCTTTATGTTCTCCACAACGTAGTCTACAGAGTCGACGTCGGTTGTCTTAATGAAAAGTGCGCTGTAGCTGCTCCTGCCCAAGAGTGCCATGGCTCCCTTGAGGGACATGAAGAGGCTGTCGTCGACAGAAACCAGCGTAGCGGTCCCGTATGGATCGAGCGCGCCGACCACCTGGACGGTCTTCTTCACCGGGTCCACGAGCCCTATCTCGACCGTTGCTGACTGCCCGACGACGACCATCGGGTAGGAGAGATCTTGGGGCTGCTTCACAGACGACCCGACGGTGACCTCGGAATAGCTCAAGGGCTGGAAGCGCCTCCCCTCCTCGTAAGTGGCACCGCTTATCAGGATCTCGAATTCGGCGCTATCCACACCAACAAGCGTGAAGAGCTTGGACGTCCCACCGCCATACAGCCTCACGGGGGCGGTCACCACAGGCACGACATACTCAACGCCAGGGATCTGGAGCATCTTGTTGACGTCCGTCTGCGTGAGGACAACTGCTCCTGAGGCGGGTCTGATGCTGATGGTGTTCGGTCCGAGCTTGTTGACCTGCTCGAGTATGCTGCTCTGAATCCCCTCGGTCTGGGAGACGAGCGCTATCACCGCAGCCGTGCCGATCATGATGCCCAGTATTGTGAGGGCTGCGCGCAGCCGGCGCTGCCTGATGCCCCGCAGTCCCCACCTGAGTATGTCTGAAGACCTCATCGGATGCTACCACGCTTCCTGCGCCTTAGGAGCAATGCGATCAGCACGAGGGCGGCTGCCAGAGCCAAGATGTACGGCCAATAGCTGTTGAGGAAAACCTGGTATTCGGGCTGCGAAGGCTGCGTCTGCCCGTTGCTGTTTGAGGCGACTTTGAGGTTGACGGGAACGACTAGGTAGCCCTCTTGGATCTGGCTCAGGCTGTCCTTGTACGTGTAGGTGAGGTTGAGGCTATAAGTCCCGCTGGTCAGGTTCTCGCCCACCAGGCTGAGCGTGAAGGAGGACGGCACATCCACCGCGATGTCGCCGATGAATATCCTGTCGCTGGTGACCGGCCTGAGTTCGCCGCTTCCCGAAGGTGTCAGTATCGCGCTCTTCGCAGGCGAGGTCCCTAGGTTTATTATTGTGACTGAGACCGAAAATGGCTTGCCCGAAGATACGTTCTGGGGGAAAGTCGAGGTCTCCAGCACGATCAGGTCGACTTGGCCTTTCACGAGGATGCCCGCCTGCTTCGTCTCCTGCTTTGACCGCTGGAGGGAGTCAGTGTAGAAGAGCGAAGTGCTGAGCGTGGCGACGGATCCTGCTGAAGAGGGTGGCACGTAAACCGAGACGCTCACGCGAGCCTCCTCCCCTGGGTTAAGATCCCCGAGTACCCAAGTCCCGTCGCTGCCTATCAGTACCAAGGATGATGACTGCGGGATCGAGATGGATCCGGTGCCTCCGATCGAGGAGAGCTGCGAGCCCGAAAACCCGATGCCAAGAACCGCCCCGCTCACCGGTCCAGACCCGATGTTCTTAAGGGTCAACTCCAGCTGGTTTGTCCTCCCTGCGATCACCTCCTGCGCACTCAGGGAGATGCTGAAGCTTGTGGTCTCAGAGGGGGCTGGCAAGACCCTGATCCCTGCGTACCTTGTCTCCTGCACAAAAGTGAAGCCGTCGGAATATGAGAGCTGGACAGGGAAGAGGAAAACAGATCCGGCGGTGGATGCCAGGGCATAGATGGTCACGGGGATGGTGACTGTCCCGTTAGCCCCGACCGAGCCGAACACCCACTGCCCCGCACTATCGTAGATGATGAACTGCGATGATCCCTGCAGCGTCGTCGTGGTCGGGGTCAGGGCAGTGAGGAGCGACGAGCCCCCTGTGAGCTGTGACGTCCCAGCGCCGCCCGGGTGACCGAGCACGACCGTCACGTTGCGCGCCTCCCTCATCCCTGTGTTCTCTATCACGAGCTGGGCGGTGTTGTTCTGGCCTGGTCTGAACTCGTTCGGCGAGAGCCGGGGCACCAGGACCGCAGACGCGAGATCCTTGTTGGCAACGCTGAAGCCGACCGACCTCGTTGCAGTAGTCGTGACAGAGTCTCCCCTGTAACTGATGCTGAATGATATCTGCACGATCTGGCCCGCTGCCGAGGGCGAAACGTAAACGGTCATGTTGAAGGACTTGGCCTCGCCGGGACCGATCGACGAAAGATCGAACCTGCCATCCCCGCCGACGATCATCATGAGGTTCCCGCCTGTGAGCGACGTGCCGATTGATGCCGATGCGATAACCTCACTAGCCGTGGTGCTTCCCAAGTTTGAAAGCGTAAATCTTATCGTATTCTCAGCCCCTGCGACCAGGATCTGCCTATCGGAGAGGAGCGAAAAGTTGACTGCGCACTCTGCAGAAGGGACTGAGACTAACGGGATTATCGAGATGAGGAGCAGGAGAGCGACCGCGCCTGCTCTGCTACTCTGGAGACTCTTCATAATTTAAGCACCGCTGATAAATCGAGGCAGACTGCTTTTATAGTTTCTATTTGGCATGCAAGACCTCCTCCCTCTCTATCCTGCCGTCCCTGACGTACCAGATCCTGTCGCAGTAAACAGTAAGCTCCAGGTTATGCGTGACCATTATCACGGTGACGCCTTTCTCGGTGTTGAGCCTCCTCAGGATGTCAATGATCTCGAGGCTGGACTTCGAGTCCAGGTTGCCAGTCGGCTCATCTGCCAGGATGATCTGCGGATCGTTCGCCAGCGCCCTAGCTATCGCGACCCTCTGCTGCTGACCCCCGCTGAGCATCGACGGGCGGTTCCTCTCGAAGCCCTTGAGCCCGACCATCTCGAGGAGCTCAAAGGATCTCTTCCGCCTCAGCTCAAGGGGGACTCCAGCGGCGATCAGCGGCGTCTCCACGTTCTCAGCGGCGCTCATGTAGGAGAGCAGGTTGAACGTCTGGAATACAAAGCCAAGTTTCCTGTTCCTCAGCTCTGCGAGCTTGTTGTCGCTGAGGGTGGAAATGTCCAAACCGTCTATCATCATCGTTCCTCTCGTCGGCCTGTCGAGTGCGCCCATTATGTTGAGTAGTGTGGACTTTCCGCTCCCCGAGGGGCCGACGATGGCGATGTACTCCCCGCGCTTCGCCTTGAAGCTGACCCCGCGGAGGGCAGGGTACTCTATCTCCCCCAGCTTGTAGACCTTCCAGAGGTCGTTCGCCACCATCACCATCTGACCGTCACCGCGACTCCGGTCTGTTTCCGCACCCAAGATACAGGCACCCCGATGCATTTCCTTTGATAGAAAGGCATTTACAACGTATAAAAACCGTGCTGTCTGAAGCAGAACCCAAAAGGATATTATATCTTTAGCCGAGACCTTCTAACCGGTGGCTGTATTGGAGAGTGCAGGGTTGAGCAGGATCTGGAGCAATTCGTTCATTGACCCGTCTGCCATTCTTGGCGACAAGGTCAGGATGGGCGGGGACTTCATCTACATCGCCCCCTTTGTGGAGGTCTCAGGGGAGGTGACCATCGGCGGCGGGACGAACATCCAAGACGGCGCGCGCGTGGTGGGGCCTTCCAGCCTCGGTTCGCTGGTGAGCGTAGCCCACAGGGCCGAGGTCATTTCATCGGTAGTTGGCGATTTCACATTCATAGGGTTCAACGCAAGGATCAGGAATTCTGAGCTGAAGCCAGGCTGCTTCATCGGGCATGGCGCTGTCATCGAGAACGCAATCCTCGAGGAAGGATCGTATGTCCCCCCGGGCGGGAGGTGCCCTGCCGGGTCAGTGAACGAGGAAATGACTGCGTTCAAAGAAGAGGTCTTGGAGGTCAATTCTGAGCTGGCCCTCGGGTATGTCGATCTCTACAGCTCGATGCAGGGACCGTCCGGGGACATCTCCCCGTCACCAAAGACGAGCTGGAATGGGGCGCCGGCGTTCCCGAAAGTCGGCAAGGCGAAATTCCTTGGGAGGGTCAGGGTGATCGGCGACGTGGAGTTCAAGGGGCAAGCCGAAGTCGGCGACCGGGCCTCGATAAGGGGAGACGAGGGATTCCCCATCGTGATAGGCGCCAACGCAAAGATCGGGAAGGGCGTCGTCTTCCACAGCCTGAAGGGGCACGGGATCGAGATCGGTTCTGGCGTGCACATCGGGGACGGGGCGGTCATCCACGGGCCTGCCAAGATCAGGGACGGGGCTTCGATAGGATCTGGATGCGTACTGCTGAAGTGCGAGGTTGACCCCGGAATCCGCGTGGAGGATGGCACCATACTGATAGGCAAGAGGCTCGGAAAGGGCGGGGCCAAGGACTTGGGCATATAGCAACGGGAATGGCTACAGGGCTCCGATCCGAAAGGGAAAGCGAATGGGACGTGGAAGATTGGACTGGTTCATTGTGCTGATCGAAGGCCTAAAAGGGTATGGCTATGGCGGCGCCCTGCTGATCGGCTTCTTAGGGAACCTGATCCCATTCCTACCCGTCCCATTCCTCATACCTGTGTTCCTGCTCTCGAGCGTACTGGATCCCCTGCTGCTGGGCATCATAGTCGGGATTGGGGCGACCTTCGGCAAGTGCGTATCGTACCTGATCGGCAGGGGCGGGGCAACTTTCCTCTCGGAGAAGAAAAAGCAGGAGCTCAAGTGCTTCTCAAGCCTCCTTGGCAAGTTCGGCGACCTTGCGATCTTCATATTCTCGGCATTCCCCCTCCCGGATGATGTCATAATAATCCCGTTCGGGCTTGCAAAGTACAATTTCAAGCGCTTCTTCGCTATGCTCCTGCTTGGCAAGCTCTTCCTCGGTCTCCTGGTGTCTTATGCTGGGCATTACTCCTTCGAGGTGATAACTGAGTTCTTGGGCGAGGGGAATGTGCTGATAGGCGTCCTGGGATCGGTTGTGCTACTGGTTGTCCTCACAGCGATCATCCTCAAGATAGACTGGATAGAGGCAGTCGAGTACATAAACAGCAATGGGGTTTTCGCGTACGCCAGGATGATGCTCGGCAGGATCTTCAGGAGGAAACCGGGGTCCGGAAAAACCAACGACCAAGAAGGTTCCGCTTGATCCAGCCTTGAAAATCTGATTCCGCGTCAACAACAGCCCGATGAGATCCTGAACAGCAGTGCAGTATGGAATGGTTTTTAACAAGGTCTTCCAGAGTAGTCTCCGGTGACTTGCTTGAAGGTAACCTTGCTGACCTACACCCCTGACCCAGAAAGGGCTGCGGCTGCTGCTGCCAGGCAGTGCTACTCAAAGTTCAGCGCAACGAAGGCCTACGGCGAGCTCACCCAGGAGGAAATAAAGAGGCTCCTCAGGAAGATAATCTCCAGCGGCCATCTTTCGGTCCTCGAGCACGACAGCTTCACTTTCGTCGTGGAGGGGATCTCACGCGCCTGCAGCCACCAGCTTGTAAGGCACAGGATCGCCTCCTACTCCCAGCAGAGCCAGCGCTATGTCAAATTCGACGAGCTGGAGTTCATAATCCCCGACAGCATACTGAACGACGAGGAGTCGAAGCGGATGTTTCTTGAGGGTCTCGAGGGGTGCAAGGAGACCTACCGGAGGCTCCTGGCGAAGGGCATCCCCGCAGAGGACGCGAGGTACATACTCCCCCAGGCTTCGCCGACGAAGATCGTCTTGACCATGAATGCGAGGTCCCTCCTCAACTTCTTCGAGCTCAGGTGCTGCCTCTCCGCCCAGTGGGAGATCAGGAGGGTCGCAGAGGAGATGCTGGCGCTAGTGAAGGGCGTCGCACCAACGATATTCGAGAACGCCGGGCCTTTTTGCGTCTCAAGGCGAATATGCCCTGAAAAGAAGTACACATGCCCGAAATGGACCGAGCTCTACAAGAAGGGATGCGGAGGGGCGCCTGCGTGACGCATGTAGCTTAGACAGATTCCTCGAAGAACGCCCTTATCCGCTCCAAGGACTCTTCCTTGACTATCATAGTGACCCTCTGGTCTGGCTCCAGTGTGTGGTTCGGATCTGGGCGCAGCGTCGTGCCGTTCTTCTTTACCTTTATTATCAGCCAGTCGGTTATCAGCGGGAGGTCGATGATTCTCCTCCCCGCGACAAGCGAGTTCTTGGCTACCTTCAGGTCCACGATCTTCACACCGACCGGGATCGTCCCCTCGATCGGGAACTCCTCCTTGATCAGCCTGAGCACCTTCTCCGCAGCGGTGAGCTCGGGGCAGAGCGTGTCGGTAATGCCCAGCTTCTCAGCTATCTTCGCCATCCTCGGGTCGCCTATCCTGGCTATCGTCCTCTTCACGCCGAGCTCCTTCGCGATGAGGCACGCGAGGATGTTTGCCTCGTCCTTGCTGATGACAGATATTACGAGATCGAAGGTGGCGATGTCCGCGGCTGCGAGGTCGTCCATGTTGGTGACGTCCCCCTTCAACGTCAGGACGTCATACTGCTCCGAGAGCTCCCTGCAGACGTCCTCGTCAATGTCCATTATGGCTATCTCGTGCCCCTTGTTGTTCAGCTCCCTGATGAGGTACCTGCCGATGCCGCCAGCACCGAATATGAGAATCCGCATAAATCAAGACTTCATCTCGGATTCAACTATCAATAAATACATATATATAAATTTAAAAAAGGCTTCATGTCCAGAGCCGGTGTCCGACCATGATCGAAGAAGTGAAGGAAGAGATACTCAGCGGGCTTCTGGGTCTCCTCGTGATCTACGGCGTGATTCTGCTCCTGCCCGTCATCCCAGCGCTGGTTTATGCCGAGTTCGAGAGCGCAGTCCCGTTTCTGGCGACTGGGATTTTGGTAGCTACATTATCCTTTCTGGTGAGGAGGAAGATCAGGGCAAGGGAGAGCTACTCGAGGGTCTCCTCGATAGTGATAGCCTCGGCAGGCTGGATGCTCGTCTCGGCCATCGGGGCGATCCCTTTCGTCGCAGTCATGGGCTTCAACCCCCTGGATGCGCTCTTCGAGTCGATGTCGGGCTTCACTACGACGGGGATGACCCTGATAACCGACTTTGAGGCGACCCCACATTCGATTCTCTTCTGGCGGAGCCTGACGCAGTGGATAGGGGGCGTCGGGATAATCCTCCTCTTCACGCTCATCCTCGTGGGAGGGGGGATAGGGAGCTGGAGGCTCTACCACCTAGAGGGGAGGGAGGAGAAGTTCACGATGAGCACGATCGCCACCATCAAGAGGATCTGGCTGATATACACGGTCTTTACGGCGATCTGCGCGATAGTCCTTCTGCTGCTGGGGATGCCGCCATTCGATGCGGTCAACACTTCGATGGCAGCCCTCTCAACAGGCGGGTTCCTAACCAAAGGCAGCATCCTACAATTCGGGAGGGCCGAGATCCAAGTCGTCCTCTGCGTCTTCATGACAATAGGTGCGATAAGCTTCTCGCTCTTCTACAACATCCTGAGGTTTGACTATAAGCACATACTCAGGGATGTTGAGACGAAGTTCCTCATAGGGATCTTGCTGATTTGTGGCGTCCTCGTGGCTGCTTTCCTGCTGATTGCCGGCTTCGACCCGGGCTACGCGCTGCTCGAGGGCTTCTTCAACACGATTGCGATAATGACGACGACGGGGTTTTCCAGCGTGGATCTTAACACCTGGCCTCTCGCGGCGAAGTCGATCCTCCTCCTGCTCATGATGATCGGGGGTTGTTCGGGTTCGACAGCAGGGGGGATGAAGGTGTGGCGCTTCATAGTCATGTACCGCGCCGCGAAGATGGAGATCAGCAAGATCTCGCTCCCGCCGATAGCCGTCAAGCCCATCAAGATCGGGGGCAAAGCGCTCGAGGAAGGCTACGCGGTCAGGGTGGGTGCGTTTGTCTTCCTGTACGTATTCGCGATACTCGTTCAGTTCGTCGTCATGTCTGCCATGGTGCCAGACGCCCTTGGCGCCATCTCGCTTGTCGCCTCGGCGCAAGGCAATGTGGGCCCTGCATTCTACCCGGTCACAAAGGTGCCGCTTGCGGGCAAGGCGCTCCTGATTGCGTCGATGTGGTTCGGCAGGCTCGAGCTCTTCCCGGTGCTTGCATTGTTCAGCAAGGAGCTCGTGGACGCCCTGCGGGCAAAGAAAGAAAAGGCATACGTCTGATCCCGTGGCTGTTGAGAGAGCGAAGCGAAGAGAGGAGAAACACTGAGCCGCAATAGACTAAAGGATTGTGGCTCACCTCCGATAGAGTTAAACAACCTGCGCATAATACTTCTTCTGCGGGTGTTGGGATGTTCAGGGAAGAGCCTTACACTGATATGCAGGAGCTCCTCTCGAAGGACCGGATCGCGTCGCTATTTGGGGTAAGGATGCTGGAATGGGGACCGGGGAGGTGCCGCCTGGAGATGGTTGTCGAAGAGAGGATGCTCAACGCGTACGGGTCGTGCCACGGCTCGGCGATCTTCGCCCTCGCTGACATTGCCTTCGCGGTCTGCTGCAACTCCGGAGGCGTGAAGTCGGTTGCGCTTTCGATGAACATAAACTACAGGCGGCCGGTCAAGCAGGGGGACAGGCTTATCGCCGAGGCCAAAGAGGAGAGTTCGGGATCCACCACTGCACTGTGCAGGGTAAGGATAACGAACGCAGAGGGGAAGGTCGTTGCGCTCGCAGACGGGCTGGCTTACAGGACGAGGGCCTGATTGACTTACTTAGCACTTGGCTGGAAAGTTATTTGGCTGGCATCGTGTCCAAAAAAGTGGTTAGTGGGCTCGATCATGCTACTGCTTTGCTTTGAGCCTTGCCTGCCTCCTTGCCTCTCCCTCCCTGTACCGCCTCTTCTCATCCTCGGTCTCGGGTATCAGCCTGGGGACCTCTGTCGGCTTGCCCGACTCGTCGAGAGCCACCATCGTGGCATACGCCGAGGCCGCGTGCCTCACCTCGCCCGTCATAGGGTTCTCAGCCTCCACCCTGACGCCGATCTCCATGGACGTCCTCCCTACATAGTTGACCGATGCCTTCAGGATTATCAGGTCGCCTATCTTCACCGGCGTATGGAAGTCCATCCTGTCCATCGAGGCTATGACGACGTTCTTCCTGGCGTGCCTCATCGCCACCGCGGCAGCAACTTCGTCCACGTACCTCACGATCGAGCCGCCGAAGACATTCCCGGCGGGGTTCGCGTCCGATGGGAACATCCACCTCGTGGAAATTAGGGCAGATTCGCTCACCTTCTTAGCCTCAACCATAAAAGACGCTCTCCATTCTAGTTAGTCTGCTTACCATCTGTCCATCCGAATTTATAACCCTTCTTGGGTGGCAGGTTTTCTGGGAACTTGCTGTGGCTAGAAATTCTGCGATCTTGTCCGAACAGGCAGGGGGAAGCTAAATGGCGTGAAAGGGGCGCAGGCCTATATTGACGTGAAAAGGCTGAAGACAAGGGTTAAAAAAGGAGAGCTACAGATCCACTCTGTCTTATAGTCTCTTGGGAAGGGATGCGCTTGGGATCCAACGGCAGTAGGGATTGCACTGATCCGTTTTCCGAGATCGCGGGGCAGATAATCGAGAGGCTGGACGAGATCGGGACCGTTGTTGATTACGAGGAGCTCGAGCGCTGGGCAGAAAGCGAGGGGATAGGGAAGTACACGCTCAGGATGGTGCTGTGCGAGCTCGTGGAACAGGGTGCAGCCGTCGCCCCAGAGGGTTTCTGCGAGGACGGGGGCGGGTTCGAGCCGCCGAGACCGAAGAAGATCGGTCTCAGGAAGGCAGATCCAAGGGACGTCGAGCGGGTCAGGGCGTACCTTTCGGAGTACTGGAGCGTCGGTCTCCTCCGCCTATTCGACGACATGGCGAGGGCAGGGGTTAAGAACGTTAATGAGGCGCTCAAGGAAGTGATAAGGCTCGGCTACGCGGAGCTCTCAAGGATAGGGGTCGTCAATGCGTCGCAGCTCCGCGCCTCGAACAAGAAAGCCTGAAGTATGGATTCAGAACGCTCCAGGAAGGGTTTATCGGCTAAAAGATAATAGTATGCTTCTGTTTTTCTTTCTGTGGTGAGTCGAAGTGGAGAGGGAAGGCGGAGAGCAGGAGAAAGAGAAGAGCATAGGCATATTCAACGGTTCTGCCAAGGTTGGCGAGGTGCTGGCAGGCTTCACGCAGGTCGCGATCACGCCCCAGGACATGACGAGCCCCATTGCACTGCAGATGGCGCTGAGCAGGATATACGAGGCGATGACAAAGGTAGTTGAGACCGGCCCCAAAAAGAAGTTCATAGCCGAGGTGCGGTTCACGGACTCGATGGGCAACCCGGTCGTTTTCGCGCTCGATCTTGGGGAGAAGATGCCCCACTTCACGAGCAACGAGGTAAAGGCCAGGATCCTGGTTGAGCTCTTCGAAGAGGGCCAGAGCCCCTGAGCCCTGCCAAAAATTTTTCAATCCCCTCAAATGTAGTTTTAATGCCTTCCTTTCGGTCTTTTCCTTGCACTCAGGATTGGGATCTGGTGGATGAGGGCACTCTTGTATTTGATAACGGGCTTATTTTCGCTCTATTCCGTTTACTACATTCCCCTTTGCATCGGTCAGAAAAAAATCGAGCCTCTCGCGGCCGAGCCTTCAAAAAGCCGCATTAGACCCGATCTTGAAAAGGCTAATCGAATGGATCAGACCCTGCCTTCCTGCAAGCGGTTCCTCAGCTCCCTCAGGTCCGGGATGAACCTCCTCCCGAGCCTCTTGCGGTCCCTGTCCAAGTAAAATGCCCTGACGCCAGCCCTCCTGGCACGCGTGTAGTCGAGCTCGAGGCTGTCCCCTACGTGAACCATCTCGCTCGGCTTTATTCCGAGTTCCTCGCAGACCATGCGGTAGGATGCGGTGTCCTTCATCATGCCGAAGTCAGATATTGTCGAGAACTTCCGCTTGAAGTACTTGTCTAGCGGCTCGGAAGTCACGTCCAGGAATAGGCGGTGTGAGTTTGACGTCACAACGAGGTCGAACCGCCCCTTCAGGTCCTCGAGCACCTCGATCACCTCTGGATAAATGGTGACCGCCTCCTTGTACTCGAGCAGGAGCCTCCTCGGGTTTATCTCAAGCCGGTAGCGCTTCGTCCAGTAAGAGAGGTCGTACCACTCCATGCGGTTGGGTCCGATCGACTTGTAGTCTGCGAAGAGCTGCGCCTTCGCCTCGTCTATGCCTATCCCCCATGACTCGGAGACCATCTGTGGGAGGACCTCGAGCCAGATCAGGTTTGCGAACGAGGGGGTGACCAGCGTCCCGTCCATGTCGAAGGATATCGTCGAGATCCTTGATATGCGCATCTTGATCACCGCCAGTTCAGCCTATGACCCCAAGGTGCTCGAGGAGTATCCTCAGCCCTATGGATATCAGGATGATCCCGCCTATGGCCCTGACCCTGTCCCCAAGGTATTTGCCGGCGCGGTTGCCGAAGTAGGCACCGGTGAACGAAATCGCGAAGCACACAAGTCCTATCACGGCTGCGGGCATAATGATGGGGACACCCAGCGCGGAGAATCCCAGACCGACTGCGAGCGCATCTATGCTGGTCGCAATAGAGATGATGAGGAGGTGGCTAAGCACGAGGGGGTTCTTCCCCGAGACCTCGTCCGAGTCAAAGAACGCCTCGTAGACCATCTTCCCCCCGATGAACGCTAGGAGCAGGAACGCCACCCAGTGGTCGAATCCAGAAATAAGCCACATGAACGCCGATCCCCCAAACCAGCCAATGACCGGCATCCCTGCCTGGAACAGCCCGAAGAAAGCCCCTATCTTGGCAGATCCCGCCACCCCGATGTCCTTCAGCGCCATGCCGCTTGCGACCGCGACCGCGAGCGAGTCCATGGAGAGCCCAACGGCAATGAGGAGGATCGCCAACAGCTCCATGAGTAATCATCCCAATCAGGGACTCATCCTCCCATAATAAGCGTTGCGCATACCAAATAAGGCAGAATTTAACATGAAAAATGGGAAAAGCGGGATCCAGCGCATCCGCCTCTGCTGTCCGCTTGCCGCATCAGGAGGGCGGGCAGTACTCTACCCATTCCGTTACCGTTTTTGCCGCATCCTTGCCCATCAGGATCTCGACGAGCTTCACGCCCACATCCATTGAGGAAGAGATCCCTGCGCCCGTGATCACGTTCCCATCCACGACAACCCTTTCCTTGAGGGGGCATGCCCCGTAGCCAGAAAGCTGGTCGACCACGGTGTGGAAGGAGGTAGCGTTCTTCCCTTTGAGTATCCCCGACTCGGCGAGTATGAAAGCCCCGGTGCAGACCGAGGCTACGAGCTTCCCGCTCTCGTAGAACTTCCTTACAGCCTCCAGTATCGCAGTGTCTTTCTGCGCCTTGAGCCTACCGGGGCCTCCTGGCACGAACAGGACATCGTACTCCGGAAGCGCATCAAGCGTCCTTTCGACGATTATCTTCAGGTCGTGATAGCACTTCACAGGACCGGTCTCCTTCCCAACCGTCTCGAGTTCGAAGTATATGTCCTTGAAGACGCCTTCCCTGAAGAGCCTCCTTGTTGCGCCGAGCACTTCCCACGCCCCTGCTAGGTCGAGCTCCTCCAGATCCGGGAATGCCAACACTCCGACTTTTATTATCCTTGCCATTGCCATCTACTCCTATTCCAAAGCATAACTATACGAAATCCAACAAAAATAGGTGATAAATAGGTTGTTTGAGCCTCAGACCATGCCGAGCCATGTGTAAAGGGCTTACTTCTTGATGGTCAGCTTGATCTCGATTGTCGAGACGTTCCTTGGCGGGTCGCCTAGGACTTCTGTGCCAATGGTGACCTCTTTCTGCACCGTGCTGCCGGTCATGAACCGCTTCGAGACTACCTCGGCCACGTCTACTGCAGAGGAGATCGCGTTGCCCCTGGCCTTTATGGTTATGCTCCCGCTCTCATTGAGCTGCATGAGAGCCGCCATAGCATAGCTCATCACTGGTTTCTTGCCGACCAGAATTACATCCCTTGGCATTTCAGGCTTCTTTACTTCACTTGGTGTTGTAGGTGTTTCTGCCATGTTGTTCACATCCGAATCGATTGTAGCAGAGTATATATCGAAATGTCCCCTTAAATATTTAACCAATACAGAGATTTGTAGGACGGTTGCGATCGGACCGGAAGACTGTTGACGGATGGTTGGAGATGGTGCACGACCACGACATAGTCAGGGTGGATTCGAAGGGGCGCATAACGGTCCCCCTCAGGGTCAGGGAAGAGCTCGGCCTGCAGAGCGGCACATATGTGACGGTAAAGCTCGAGAGGGAGGAGAAGCGCGCATCCATCTCGCTCTTCGCAGGGTCTGATGCGCACCTGGTCGAACTGCACCTGAAGATCCCAGACAGGCCCGGCGCGCTTGCGAGGGCAGCCAAGGTCCTCGGGGACGCGAACCTCGACCTGATGATGTCCAGCTCGAGGACCATCAAGAAAGGGGATCTTGCAGAGTGGATCGTTGTGGCGGACGCCTCCCAGTCCGGGGTCCCGCTTGAGGAGGTCAAGAAGAAGATACTCGAGAGCAGGGCCGTCATCGCGCTCGAAGTGAAGGAGTTCGCGACGGAGTAGCGGCGGCTTTCCAGATGCAATTTCCACTGGCTTGCATGTGTGCCTTCCTGAGCGGCTGCCGCTTTGGGCATTGCCAAACTAACCTGGCTTCGTCGCGCCTTATCTGGTTGCCCGGGAGAGACGAGTGCCTAGGCAAGAATTTGTACTTTTCAGCCTCGGGTTGAACCGTCATCCTCCCCCCTTTTTTATTTAGTTTATTCGGGAAGAGAGTGTTCTATACGTGAGTCTGGTCATAGAAAGATAAAGAAGCGAAAAAATGTGTGGGCATTCGGTGAAAAGTGCGGGGGTGGGATTTGTACTCCCCACAG
>JARYLH010000119.1 GCA_029907755.1 Candidatus Methanosuratincola sp. | reverse complement strand
GGATCTTCTATGGTCCGATAATCCCCGGCTTCAACGACTCAGAGGAAGAGATGCGCGCGATCGTCGGAGCGGCGGCGAGGACGCGCAGCCGGCTGCTCTACGACAAGGTAAACCTGAAGCCGCTCGTCAGGCTCAGGCTCAAGGGAGCGATCCCGGAGGAGCGCTTGAGGGGGATCCAGCTTTTTGACTATCGTGGGCTGTACCGCAAGATCGAGAGGCTATGCAGGGAGCAGGGGGTTACGTGCTCCCCGGCGTTCTGACCGCGGCAAGGGGATATGTGTTTTCTTGTCTTCCTGTTTTTCTGTTCAATAGACAAAAAAGAATATAAGTTTTCATTGCAAATTATATAACGGTATATATGGGGTATGATCTGAGCAAGACCTGTAGCCGATTCTATCAGAGGTCTTTTTCGCCCCGGCAAAGTAGATCTGCGAGAGCAGGGAAGGGAGTCTCTCCCATAATTGCCACGATCTTCTTGTGCACCATCACTATTGTGGCGGTTGCGGCGATGTCGCCGCTCATCTCTTCCCGCCTCTCCTCCCCTGTCTCTTCGGTGGCCGTTACGAAGGCGGTGCTGGTGAAGCAGGACAATTACGTCCTCCTCATTGTGAACGTGAAGAACACGGGCAGCAGCACGCTGAACCTACAGTGCATTTTGTATGATTCAGGCATGAACCCCTACACCGCCGGGGGCGCTCAGGTTGTCCAGCCGCACGGGACTGCCTCATTCGTTTTTGAGAGCTCCGAATTAGGCAGTAACTTCCTCGTGGGCACTGAGTACAGGATAGATGTCAACGACGCGAACTATGGAAGGATGGCAGAGGTGAGGGTATTTTGCATGGGAAGATGAGGGGCGGCAGGAAGGGTGTGGTGCCGATCATCGCGGTGGCAGCACTGGTTGCCGTCGCCTTCCTCACTGCGGGCATCTTCTCCGCAGAGATCAACAGGGTCTTCTCCAGCCCGACGCCTGAGGACATTACGGTGCAGGAGTTGGTGCTGATGAAGCACTACGGATACGCCTACTTCAAGATTAGATTGCAGAGCAACTGCGATAAGACGCTGAACCTGAAGGTCAGCCTGATCGGCGAGGACGGCACCACGGCTGCGACCATCCAGGGCATACGCCTCGAGCCCAGGGGCTCCGTCACGGTCGACACTTCTGGGATGTTCGGCTACAAGTTCTTTGTCGGGAATAGCTACGCTGTGAAGGTATCTGGAGACTTGGGCGTCTCCTACTTGGCGGAGTGCAAGGGCGTCGAGTTCTCGAGGAACAAATTGATCCTCCTCGCCATCGAGAACTTCAGTGGCACTTTTAAGGACTCGGGCGTAACCAACAGCTCGGCTGTGATTGCGGGAGCAGAGGACACCGCCATAAGGCTGGGCATACCATACGAAAAAGTGACGACGATGTCGAGGTGGATGTCGATACTCGCAAATCCACCCCAAGGTGTCGTGGTTGTAAACCCGTTCGGCAGCGTCACTCCAGTCCCCACGGCGGGCGTCAACAGCCCGGAAGCATTCATCAGGAACCTCAGCTACATCGTCGGGAATTACAGCTGGACCTGGGTCCATGTCGCCGGGGAGCCGTTTTTCATCCTGTCTGACGGACAGAACAGCGAAAAACTCAATTCGGACGAAGGGATCCAGTGGTTCTTCAACACCGCGCAGGTCACCGTTGCCCACAGTAATGCCCCGGAAGACCTCCAGGAGTGCGTCCTCACCGATTCCGACGGGAACAGCCTGAGGTATTTCCTCACGGTGACGAATTTCGCGGACCTGCCCGAGACGATGGGGTTCGGGTACCCTGTGGTGCTCCCGCCCTCAGACTACCCTGCGACCAAGTTCATATTCTACGAAAAGGACACCAATAAGAACCAAGTCCAGAGCGCCGCTACGAGCTTCTCCATGGGCTCCGGATACTACGTCTACTGGGGCGGGCCTTCAAGCAAATTCAGCGAGTACGAGACGGGCGGACTGTCGCTTATGCTTGCGCTGTACACCAACCTGAGGTGATCTCGTTGAAATCCGCAAAACGGGGCGTATCTGAGGTAGTTGCGACGCTTGCCCTGCTCGTGATCACCCTCGCAGCTATGGCAATATACATCCAGGGGTTCAACCTCTACTACTCGGGGGAGACCGGTCTCCTCTCCGGGATATTCAGGTCGGGCAGCGAGCAGAACTACGAGAGGATCTCGATCGTATACACGTTCAAGAACGGCACGGAACCGAACGAAGCGCTTTACGTGCTCGTATGCAACTACGGCGCCAGGGATGCGACGATTGAACGGGTCATAATCGACACAGTCGTCCAGTCGTATTCCCCGCAGGTCGTCCCCGTCGGGGAAGTCACCGCCATCCGCATCCCGCTGAGCTCGACCTTCAGTGAGAATGTTGCCCACGTGATCTCCCTGATCACCGAGAGGAACAACGTGATCTCTGCAGAATTCAGGGTGTGATGAGCTTGGCGGCCAAAAACTGCTTCAGGACGGATGGAAAGCGGAAAGGGAACGCCAAAGGGATAACCAACGTCCTGGGCGCAATCCTGTTCATTTTGGCAATCGTCGCCCTCACGTCGATAATAGCGATCGTCGCAGCCGAGTACAGCTCCTACGTCCGGAGCGCCGATTACCTGAGCAACCTGGAGAGGGAGCGGTCGTCTGAGTCGCTGTATTTCCAGTATGCCGCGGGCAACCCGCTGAAGCTCAACATCACAAACACCTGCGGCTCCTCGATAAAGATCACCCAGATCGTCGTGCACGACAAGACGAGCAACTCGCTAGTGGTCAACCCCATCGCCTCCATCCCCATCGTGCTGAACCCGGGGATGACCGAGTACAATTACTCGATCACAGGGATCAATACCGCATCGTCCAACGCAACCATAATGATAATCACATCGAGGGGCAACGCATTCATAATTGCTGTTGAAGGGGGTAAAGTATTATTCAGAAACTGAATTCGAAGGTGGAGAAGAAATACCTGACAAGGGAGTTCACGCTGCACAAGGCGGGGGACAACGTCCAGCCCCTCCCGGAGGGTGCCGAGCTGCTCGAGGAGTACGCGGTGGGCGGGGCGAGGGTCGGGATATACCAAGTTCTGGGTGACGGGTACTACTGGGTCACCGAACCCCCGATGGGCGAGGAGGACATGTACGTCTACAACCTCCTCATGAACGCGATCTACTACACGCTCCCGCCGACCGAGGAGAAGGAGCCAATCAGGATACTCGAGGAGAGGCTCAAGCACGCGGTCGAGGAGATGAAGCTCGAGATCCCGCCCGAGCAGCTCGAGAAGATAAAGTACTACGTCATAAGGGACGTGCTCGGGTACGGGGTCTTCGACGTGCTGATAAAGGACGGCAAGATCGAGGACATCTCCCTTGCCGGGTCCAGCAAGCCGGTCTGGGTCTTCCACAGGGACTACTCGTATTTGGACTGGCTGACCTCCAACATCGCCTTGGATGACGAGCAGTCGCTCGAATCGAGCATAATGCTCTTCGCCCACAAGTCGAAGCGGCACATCTCGACGGCGTTCCCGATCTCAGAGGGTTCCCTTCCAGAGCGGCACAGGTGCGCGCTCACATTCGCCAACGAGGTGACGCCCTTCGGGTCGAGCCTCACCATAAGGAAGTTCAGGACCGACCCGCTCACGCTCTGCCACCTCGTCAAGTTCGGGAGCATATCTCCCCTGATGGCCGCCTACTGGTGGATGCTCCTCGAGAACCGGGGCTCCACCTTCATAGTCGGGGAGATGGCAAGCGGGAAGACCACCCTGCTCAACGCGCTGGCCTCGCTCCTCCCGCCGCACTGGAAGATAGTCACCATTGAGGACACGCCCGAGCTCAGGCTCCCGCACATGGGCTGGAAGCCCCTAGTCGCGAGGCACACCTACTCGATCGCAGAGTCCAAGACCGAGATAAGGCTCTACGACCTGGTGAAGCTCTCGCTCAGGGAGAGGGCGCAGTTCATCATCGTCGGCGAGATCAGGGGAGAGGAGGCGTACGTCTTCATCCAGGCTCTCGCGACCGGGCACGGCGGCGGTTGCACCTTCCACGGCGACTCGATCGAGTCGATGGTGATGAGGCTCACCACCCCCCCGATCAACGCCTCCCCCTCCTTCCTGCCGCTCATCAGCTGCGTCGCGATCTCGAGGATGCTCAGGCTCCCCGGGAAGAAGCCGATCAGGCGCGTCATCGAGCTGGACGAGATCACG
>JARYLH010000118.1 GCA_029907755.1 Candidatus Methanosuratincola sp. | reverse complement strand
TACGGGCTCGGAGAAGTCGCCCCCTGGGGGGGACACTGCGCCGATGAGCGTCACTGACCCGACGCCCCCTCCTATAGTCTTAACCCTCCCCGCCCTTTCGTAGAACTCGCCAAGTCTTGAGGACAGATAGGACGGATAGCCTTCTTCGGCAGGCATCTCTTCAAGCCTACCTGAGATCTCCCTGAGCGCCTCGGCCCATCTGCTTGTTGAGTCGGCCATTATGGCAACATTGTATCCCATGTCCCTGAAGTACTCTGCGATGGTAATTCCTGTGTATACGCTCGCCTCTCTTGCCGAAACAGGCATATTGCTTGTGTTTGCTATGAGCACAGTCCGCTCCATCAGAGGCCTTCCGCTCTTTGGATCCTTCCACTCCGGGAAGGTCAAAAGAACCTCGGTCATCTCATTGCCCCTCTCGCCACAACCGATGTATACTATGACTTCCGCGTCGGACCATGCAGCAAGCTGGTGGGAAGTGATCGTCTTACCCGTGCCGAACCCTCCGGGAATGGCTACGGCACCGCCCTTGGCGACTGGGAAGAAGGTGTCTATAATTCGCTGCCCAGTTATGAGGGGCTCTGATGGCTCTAGCCTCTCGAAGTATGGGCGGGGCTCCCTGACTGGCCACTTGTGGTACATCTTCAGCTCTATCTTGCCCTTCTCTCCGGACACCCGGCAGACAATATCCTCAACCGTGTAATCCCCTTCCTTTGCTACGAACTCGACTTTTCCCCTTACGTTAGGCGGAACCAGGCACCTGTGCTCGAATATTGGCGTCTCTTGGACAGTCCCCATTACTTCCCCGCCGGAAACAGCATCTCCCTTCTTTAGCCTGGGGACAAAGTGCCATTGCTTTTCCCTTGGTAGCGCAGGCGTCTTTATCCCTCGCTTGATGAAATCTCCCGTAAGTTGCTGGATAACTTCCAGAGGCCTCTGGATGCCATCAAAGATGCCCATGAGCAGCCCAGGGCCAAGCTCGACTGCGAGTGGCATGCCCGACCCCAGTACCTTTTCGCCTGGCTTAAGACCGACAGTGTCTTCGTAGACTTGGATCGTCGCAGAGTTGCCCTCCACCCTGACGACTTCGCCGATCAGCTCGTCCTTCCCCACCATCACAAGCTCGTGCATCTCCAGACCAGAGACGTCCTCCGCGACAACAACCGGACCGCTAATCTTTCGGATTTTCCCTTTTATCCCCATCACGATCACCCGAACAACTTTTCAGCAATCCTTCCCCGCATCTCATCCTTCTTGGATTTGAGGAGAGAGTCGATCGTCCTGTCTATGGCAACCTTGCCATCCTTTGATATCAGCAGGAAGCCTCCCGTTCCCAAATCATCCACGGATATATCACACTTCGGACCCAAGATTTTCCTTATAGCCTCTTCGCCTAACCTATCTACGTCTCGCTTATTCAGGACTACCTTCCCCACATGGACTAGACTCGAAAGAGACGTTAGCTGTTTTTGCATAATCTCCAAATATTCTTCCTTTTCGGCGAATTCCAAGAGCCGTTCTCTTGCCTCAGCGAAGACAGCCTCGACAACCTCTTCCTTAATGCGCAAGGCTTGCATCCTTGCATCGATCTCTGCCTTCGATATCTCCTTCCTGTACTCGACCTCGGAGGATTCGTTGTAGGAATCCAAAATCTCCTTGCTCCGTCTGATCGAGTATTTTTTGGATTCAGACATGATCGATTCGACTGTGGCTAATGCTTCTGCAATCAGTGCATCTATCTTTGAGCCAGTCTCCTCGAATAGAGCACCGATCAGTCTGTTGAAGCCATCCGTGTCGATTGTTCTTTGAACACCAACAGGTTTACCGCTCAAACTTTGACCCCCATTATCCGGCTTATCATGGCCTTGAGATCGACCGTTGTTCCAGACTTTCTTCCAGGGACCTCTAGAAATACAGGCAGTTTACTCCTTATTTTTAGTTTCTCTATTTTTTCCCTCACGGTAGAGACGTAATCGCTGTCCATCAATACAATGCCAGCCTCCTCATTGGAGGACAGGCTCTCTAGGGTCCGGAGAAAATCATCATCGCCAGACACAGCAATCGGTTCGACTCCTGCAATTTTATAACCCTCTGCCAATTGGGGGCTACCAACGAAAAAAATTTTCATTGCCTGATCACGCGGTCTCACGTTTTTGTGGTATTCCGATTAATGCCTTCACCTTATTTAGTTTATCTATCAGAAGATCATATTTCGATACGGGCTCAACGATTAGACCAAGCGACTTTATCGCGTTAATTCCATCTATCGAATATATCGGGGCCTCGATCTTTACCGGCTCGTCAAAGGGGTTGCCTACAACATAGTCTCTGTATGGCAGGTTTGCCCTGTGTTCGACGACCCAGCCGCCGAGGGTTATGACGTGTTTGCCGCGGATTGCTATTTTTGGCATATCAAGACCTCCTTTAGACTCCTAGCGAAATGATGAGCGCCAATACACCGACTGCAGACAGACCTATAGCTGTAGGATAGATCTGCCTGAACGTGAGTATCGGGGAGAAAGCAACGAGTGCAGCCAGCATTACGGGCAGCAACAGGCTGAGAACCAAGTTGAGCAGCATCATCACCGGCATGAATGGGTCGAACGGTATTCCGATAAAGAGTGTGACGAAAATGCTTGAGAGCGCAAACATCAGCACATTCCTCATGATGTAGTAGTATGCCCTCAGCTTGGAAGCGTATTCAAGCACGCCACCCTCGATTAGGTCTATCTTTGCCTTGAGTATGCTGAAGGGCTTCTCATTCAGCAGCATCACATAGCCGACAAAGTAGACCAGTGCAGCCAAGATGCCAGGGAACGTGAATAGCACAGGGCTTGAGGGGAGAGCAACTGAGAGCCAGTCATTCGATAGCACGTAGGCAGGGTTCTGCAACACCACGACTGAGCTTATCATTGTGCTCTTTGCCATCGCAAAAGGCACCAAGAGGGCGACGTAGAGAGGTAATGACCCTATCGCCATCATCTTCAGGGCCCTCTCAGCAGAGTGTTGCTCCACAAATTCGCGCTTGATCCCGATATGCTTCGACCCTTTGGCCAAGTCCGGAACGGGCATGCCCGTTGAGAGGAAGGACTGGGACTGGGAGCCCATAAGGACGTAAAGGACTTCCTCGAGCTTGAGTAGACCGGCGATGCCGAGAATGCTCCCCCACCCCAATACCGCCCACCAGTAAGGCGTGGTGAAGAGGAAGAGCAGGACAACAATCCCAATTCCAAAGTAAACAAGCGACCTGTACAGCCCCGGCATCTGCGCATTCGTCTCAACCTTCTTCTTGTACCCGAACTTCAGTACTGACCAGAACCCAGGGGTCAAGATCGGCGGCCCGATCCTCTGCTGTATCCTCGCCTGTACCTTCCTCTCGATCCCCGGGAGCACTAACGAATAGAGAACCGCGATCGCAGCAGCTGCTATTGAAGAAGCCACAAGGCCGAGCACAAATAGAAATACATTTTCCATAACCACTCACTTCCTCCAGCCATACTTCCGAACGATCTCGAGATCAGAAAGGACAAACGACTTTCCAGAGTCCACTACCTCTGCGCGGGTGCAGCAGGTCAGGCACGGGTCGCAGCTGGCTATCGTCAGTATCGCCTCGGTTACGTGGTCACCAACGCAGGCGTGCTCCATTGCCGCCAAGTTGGTCGGCGTAGGAGTCCTAATCTTGTAATTCCTTATCCTCCCCTGGCTGTCTAGGGCATAAGAATGCATCAGCTCCCCTCTGTATGTTTCTTGGAGAGCGGTGGTGAAGTCCATCTCCTCTGCCCTCCAAGACCGGTTCACAACCGGACCTTCTGGCAGGTTCTTCACGGCTTGCCTTATGATCTTGAGACTCTCAAAGATTTCGAGTGCCCTCACGACTATGCGTGCCTTTGTATCGCAGCTTTCATCAGTGATCACGTTGAAATCGAAGGGCTTGTACTCATCCATCTTTGTCCTCACATCGTAGTCCCATCCTGAGGCCCTTCCGGTAGGACCAGTTGCATGGAACTTTATCGCGTCCTCCTTTGTAAGGAAACCTATCCCAGTCAGCCTGGACATCACCAGCGGATCTTCGATTATGCGCGTCACATATCCCTTGTACTTCTCCTCGAATTCGTCGACGCGCTCGAGTATGACCCGCTTCAGACTCTCGGTCAAATCTGCCCTCGGTCGGATCCCACCTATGATCGGCACAGACGGCATGACCCTATTGCCGCCCACATATGAGATCAGATCCATGAAACTCTCCCTGAGCAGAAAGGACCTCATTGCGAATGTTTCGTGTCCCACAACCT
>JARYLH010000117.1 GCA_029907755.1 Candidatus Methanosuratincola sp. | reverse complement strand
ACATCCTAGAAATTGAGAAGATCGTCGCATCTAGGGTTGGAATCGGCTCAAAGGTCGCGGTGAGGTGCAGGAGAAGGGGATCGGCACTCCCCTCCCCAAAGGAGGTGGAAAGCATCGTCGGCCGCAGACTGACGGGGCTCGGATGCAGCGTGGATCTCAAGAATCCTGATCAGATCGCCCGGATAGAAATAATAGGGGATGTGACCGCTGTATCCGTCAGACCTCCCAACAGGTCTGTGTTCAAGACAAGGGACTCGCAGGTGCAGTGCACATGAGCAGGATGGGCATCGGGAAGATACCGAACTCGGTTCTCAAGAGAATTGTACTCAGCCAGCTGGGGGTGAGCGACCCTGAAGTGCTGGTTGGTCCGGGCATTGGTGAAGACGCCGCGATAATAAGCCATTGCGGCGGGAAATTAGCATTCAAGTCAGACCCGATAACCGGATCAGTCGAGGAAGTGGGCTTTCTCGCAGTCTACGTCAATGCGAATGACATCGCCTCGAGGGGCGCGGTGCCGCGGTGGTTCTTGGGGTGCATCCTGCTCCCCCCGGGGAGCAGCGAGTCGGATCTAGACAGGATCTGCAAGCAGATAGACTCTGCGGCAAAGGAGCTTGGCATCGCTGTCGTGGGCGGGCACACAGAGGTCACGGACGGGACAACCCGCCCGATAGTGGTCGGCTCAATGATCGGCGTGACTAAGAACAGCAGGTTCATAACGACAGGGGGGTCATCGCCTGGGGATTCCGTATACATGACCAAGACCGCTGGGATAGAAGGGACGGTGATACTCTCTTCAGAGCCGAGGCTCGAAAAGAGCTTGGGCGAGGGCTTTGTGAAGAGGTGCAAGTCGATGCTGCCGAAAGTGAATGTCGTGAGCGAGTGCATGCTGCTCGCCGACCAGGAAGGGGTGACCTCGATGCACGACGTCACCGAGGGCGGAATACTCGGCTGTGCCTGGGAGATCGCCGAGGCTTCCTCGTCAGGGATCCTGATCGACCTCTCTTACGTCAGGGTCCTTGAGGAGACGCGGTTGCTGTGCGCAGAACTCGGCCTTGATCCGTTCAGGCTGATGGGGTCGGGATCAGTCCTGTTCACAGTCAGGGCAGGATGCGAGGCGTCAGTTGAGAAGTCCCTCTCGGAGGCAGGGATCCCGCATTCACGGATCGGGGTGATGAGGGGGCTGCACGAGGGCAGGCAGTTCAGGGACCTGGACGGGCGCCTCTTAAGCATACTCCCCCCAGGGGTCGACGAGCTCTGGCGCGCCCGAACTAAGGGTTAATACTTTCGGTTATATCTCCGAAAAAATTCTTTTCTAAAGGACAAAAACCATAAATCACCCTGAAACCATCTCTGATCAGGTAGTCCCCCTTGGCTTACGAAATAATCTCCGGTGAGATCGGGCGCCCCAGCGTCTTCAAGGACGAGTCAAAGCTCTTCCCTGACCACGTCCCAATGAACCTTATCCACAGGGAGCCGCAGCTGAGGTCCTTGAGCAGGGTGTTCAGGGCAATACTTGAGAATCCGGGGGCTGTCTCGCAGAAGGTTACCCTAGTGGGGGATGTGGGGGTCGGTAAGACTGCAGTGGCGAAGCGGTTCGGCTCGACCCTCGAGTCCATTGCCAAGGAGAGGGGCATCGACCTGAGGTACGTGCACGTCAACTGCTACAAGGACAGGACGCTCTACCTCGTCGTGAAAAAAGTGGCACAGCACGTCATCCCAGCGATCCCGGACAGGGGCTTCTCCGCGCAGGAACTGTTCGAGACCCTCTGGAACACGCTGGAGGATGAGGGCATTTACCTGCTGCTCGCGCTCGACGAGATCGACTTCCTTATCTCTGTCGCAGGGGAGAAAGAGGCCCCGCTCTACTTCCTCTCAAGGGCGACCGACGAATTCCTCAACCGGAAGCAGCGGATGAGCCTCATACTCATCACCAGGAACCTTGACTTCATTACCGGGCTCGATAAGTGTGTCCAGAGCACGCTCCTGCACAACGTAATAAGGTTCGAGAACTATTCCGCTGCCCAGCTGTACGACATAATCCGGCTCAGGGGGATGGAGTCATTCAAGGAAGGGGCAGTTGATGACGAGGTCCTTCTCATGATATCGGACATGGCATCGCCGCGGGGGGACGCGCGGTACGCACTCGAGCTCCTCTGGCGGGCAGGCAAGTACGCCGATTCCGAGGCCGCCCACAAGGTGCTGCCGGAGCATGTGAGGAAGGCCCAGCTTGACGTCTCGCAGTTTCCGATGCAGATAGTCCTGGATTTGCCCCTACATGAGAGGCTATTCCTCCTCTCTGTAGCAAAGGCACTGAAGAGGACCAAGTCCGCATACGTCACGATGGGGGAGGTCGAGTCCGCTTACCGGATGCTCTGCGAGGACGTGAAGGTCGAGGCCAGGAAGCACACGCAGTTCTGGGAGTACCTCCAGAACCTGAAGAACCTTGGGATACTGTACACGAAGATATCCGGTGCCGGATTCAGGGGGAAGACAACGCTCATAGGGATGCTGAACCTTTCTGTTGAGGCTGTGGAGAAGAACCTCTCGGCTGTGATGAAATGATGGCTGTAGAAGAAATATTCTCTTCAAAAGGGAGGGTAAAGGTCTTGAAGGCACTCGCGGAGAGCGGAGAGATGAACATATCGGAGATCACCAGGAGGACCAAGCTGAACCACACAACGACCTCAGCACACCTCGAGCAGCTCTGCAAGATGGGGGTGATCGAGGAGAAGAGGTTCGGCAGGGTCAGGATATTCAGGTTCAAGAAGGACGATCCTCGTGGCTGGGCGATAAGGACCCTCTTCGACTCGTTCTCAAAGCGGGGTCAGAAAGCATGAGCGTCAAGATGGTCGATGTCGGGGGGAAGCCCCCAGTCTTGCGGATCGCAGTCGCAGGCGGCTCGATAAGGCTCAAGCCAAGTACTATCGTTCTGATCAAATCCAACTCAATAGAGAAGGGGGACGTCCTAGCCGTGGCGAGGGTCGCTGCGATCCAGGCAGTCAAGCGGACCTCCGAGAGCATACCCCTCTGCCACCCGATACCGGTCGATCATGTCTCCGTTGAATTCACGATAGGAGCCGATCGCGTCGAGTGCACCGTCCAGGTTAGGGCGGTCGCCAAGACCGGGGTGGAGATGGAGGCCCTATGTGGCGTTTCTGCCGCCCTCCTCACAATTTGGGACATGACAAAGAAGTACGAGAAGGACGAGAAAGGGCAATATCCAGAGACATTTATCAGTGAGATCCGCGTCCTCAACAAGTACAAGGGGGAACAGGGCAATGCACGCGGCTGATCACCATGAGGGACTTCCCAAGAGCCTGCGTTTCATGGTGATCGTCACCAGCGATACAATCGTGGCTGCGAAGGAGAAGGGTCAGTCGTACCAAGACATTAGCGGGGACGTGGCACTGTCGCTTATCCTCAGCCACGGCTTTAAGGTCTCAAAACGGATCTACCTCCCAAACAAGATTGAGGCCATATTGAAGGAAACGAAGTCAGGGACGATCTCGGGATCGAACGATGTCATCGTAATAATAGGGGGGACCGGTCTGAGCAGGCGCGACGTCTCGATCGAAGCAGTCGCGCCAATGTTCGAGAAGCAGATCCCCGGATTCGGCGAGATATTCCGGCAGCTCTCATATGGGTCCATCGGAACGTCGGCGATAGCTTCCCGTGCGACTGCAGGTGTGGTGAACGGGACGATTGTGTTCGTGCTGCCCGGGTCGCCTGAGGCAGTAAAGATGGCGATGGAGCGGATAATCCTCCCCGAGGCACCTCACCTGATAAAAATGATCCGCGGATGATACGGATGCATCGCCCCCCTGCCTTGGCAATAGTCTCCTTCCGCAGCGGCGCAGGGAAAACCACGATCTTAGAGGGGATCATTCGGATCCTGACAAAGACGGGATACCGAGTGTGCGCGATCAAGCATTCGGCGCATAGCGAAATACGCGACGCAGGGAAGGACACTTGGAAGTACCGCGAGGCTGGCGCCGCAGCATCCGCCCTCCTTCAGCCCAGCGGGTATCTCGAGGTATGCTCCAAAAGTGCGGACCTCCATCTTGCGATCGATGTAATCTCGCGCCTCAACCCTGATATAGTGCTCTGCGAGGGGTTCAAGGATTCAGATCTGCCGAAGATAGCAATAGTCGAATCCTCTGAGCTGGATCAGGGCGTTCGGCTGCAGGGCGTTGTAGCGTTCGTCCTCAAGGAGGATGTTGCGCCGGCGAACGGCGTGATCCGCCTCCCATTCGACCCTTCGGCTGTCTCAGCATTCATCGAGAGCCGATTCCTGG
>JARYLH010000116.1 GCA_029907755.1 Candidatus Methanosuratincola sp. | reverse complement strand
AGATCGTCGGGATGAAAATCCCAATAAACATGATCGCCCCTAGCCACGGCATAATCTGGAGGAAGGACCCGATGAAGATAGTCCAGGCATACATGAAGTGGGCAACGGGGACCACCGAGAAGCGGGTAATCATAGCCTACGACACCATGTGGGGCAGCACCGAGAAGATGGCCAGGGCGATGCTCGAGGGCATAAGGTCCGAGGGGGTGGAGGCGAGGATCTACAGGTTCCCCTACTCGGACACGAGCGACATAATCGGGGAAATTTTGGAGGCCAGGGGCCTGCTCGTCGGATCCTCCACGATAAACAACGGGATACTGCCCACATTGGCACCTTTCCTGACTGACGTGAGGGGCCTGAAGCCGAAGGGGAGGAAGGCTGCGGCTTTCGGGTCCTACGGATGGATGGGAGGCGCTACTGACGAGATCGAGGCTGCGCTTAAGGCTGCGGGGATGGAGATAGTGATGCCCGCGCTCAAGCTCAACTGGGTGCCCACCGGGGAGGAGCTGAAGAGGTGCGTAGACTTCGGGAGGGAGTTCGCAAGGAAGCTCTGATCGCCTCCCCGTCCTTTTTTATTGCGGTTTTTTACGCGCTCATCCTCAAGCTACGTATGCCCGCCCGACCCCGAGATCCTGTTCCTCTGGAGGTAGTAGTCGTACCCGTCCACGAGCGCTTCCTTGCTCGCCTCGAGTATGTTCGTCGATACCCCGACTGTGACCCAGTTCGACCTCCCGTCCGAGAACTCGACAAAGTTCCTCACTGAGGAGGCGGTCCCCTCGGCGGTCTCTGCGATGGAGACCTTGTAGTTGACGAGCTGGACCCTCTCTATCTCGGGGAAGAATCCGTACATCGCCTTCCTGAGGGCTTTGTCCTGCGCATTCACGGGGCCGTTCCCCTCCTCGATGACGTAAAGCTCGCGGTCGCCGACCCTGAGCTTGATCGAGCTCTCGGCAGCGAACCCGCCGTCCCGCGACTCGCTGATCGTCCTCCACTGGACGACCTCGAATAGCTTCCTGTAGTGACCCAGCTCCTTCGCGATGAGCAGGAAGAGCGATGCGTCGGCGCCCTCCAGCATATAACCGCGGTATTCGAGCTCCTTGATCTTCTTCAGCAAGGCTGTGACCGCAGGCGAGTTCTTGTCCGCCTGCATGCCGAACTCCCTGATCTTTGCCATGATGTTTGCCTTGCCCGAGAGCTCAGAGACCGAGAAGAGCCGGATGTTCCCGACGAGCGACGGATCTATGTGCTCGTACGCCACGCAGTTCTTCATCACCGCGTCGACGTGCACCCCACCCTTGTGCGCGAAAGCGTTCTCTCCGACGTAGGGCTGGCGCGGATCAGGCCTCATGTGGAGGACCTCGTAAACGTAGAGGGAGAGGGACTTGAGCCCCCTTAGCCTTTCTGCGGGGAGCTTCGACGTGGCGAAGCCCATCTTCAGCTCGAGGGCAGGGATTATCTGGCATAGGTCAGCGTTCCCGCACCTCTCACCGATCCCGTTGATCGTGCCCTGGACGTGCCGGGCGCCGGCTGTGACACCTAGAACGGAGTTCGCCACGGCGGTGCCCGAGTCGTTGTGGCAGTGCACGCCGACCTTGGACTTGAGGGAAGAGACGACTTCGCGGGTGATCCTCTCGAATTCTGCAGGCAGCGTCCCCCCGTTCGTGTCGCAGAGGACAACGGTCTCGGCACCCGCGTCCTGTGCGGACTTCACGACCTTCAGCGCATAATCCCTGGAAGACTTGTAGCCGTCGTAGAAGTGCTCAGCGTCGAATATGACGCGCATCCCGTGGTCCCTGAGGTACCTGACCGAGTCGTAGACCATCTCGACGTTTGTCTCGAGTTCGGTGTTGAGGACGCTCCTCACGTGAAGGTCCCAGGACTTGCCGAAGATCGCGGCGGTCCTGACCCCACTGCCAACAATCGCGTTCAGGTTCTGATCCTCGCTCGCCCTCACCGAGCTGCGCCTCGTGCTCCCGAAGGCGACCACCTCGGCGTTCTCAAGCGGGAGGTCCCTCACCGCCCTGAAGTACTCCTCGTCCTTCGGGTTCGAGCCTGGCCACCCCCCCTCGATGAACGAAACCCCAAACTCGTCCAGCTTTGAGGTGATCCTGAGCTTGTCCTGGAGGGAGAAGTTCACGTCTTTGGCCTGCGCCCCGTCACGGAGCGTCGTGTCGTAAACCTCAACAAAGTTCGATTTGGCAATCCCCCATTTCAGACCCTCGACATTGGAATACCATCGCATGGATCGCTAATAACCCTTTCGGATTTCTTGACGCGATTTGAGAAAGCGATTAAAACGCCTTTTCGGCGATTTTTTATGTTCAGCGGGGTGCGATCCTGCGGCTCAGCACCCCGGAGACTATCACCACCAGCCCTAGCACTATCAGGACAAGCGGCCACCAGTTGGAGAGCGAGTAGTTCCACGCGAGGATCGCAATGATCCCTATCGCAAGGAGGACGATCCCTCCGGTTATCGGTCCGGAGTCCTTTCCGGACCTTGCGTTACTGATGCCGAGCAGGATCAACAGCATGCCAAGGCCGCCTAGGAAGTATGCCCACCATATCGCCCATGAGATCGCACCGGATGTCGCAAGCCAGAACGAAACGCCCAGTATTATGAGGACGCCACCCCCGAAGAGCGGACCGGCGAGGTCCCTTTTCGGCACCGGGGTCAAGGACTGCGGCGCACCCTGGTTTACGGGGTTTCCGCAGGACGGGCAGAACAGGGAATCTTCAGGAACCGCCCTGCCGCACTTGCTGCAGATGCGATCATTCATAAGATCGGCAAGGGCACGCCTGCTTATAAACGGTCGGGTACAAGCAGAAAACCCCCCTTCTTTCCTAAAGCGTTGGCTTTTGCGTCAACCGAGCATGCGCTCCAGCCACGCCCTAGCGGAATCAGGGACTCCCGAAGTGCCGATCCTGTACCCGGCGAGGTGCCACCCCCTGCCAAGGCTCGAGAAGACGAGAGCGCTCTCTGAAGGGGGGAGGGCGCCGAAGAGCTCCCCAACCAGGCTGGTGAGCGCCTCGCCCACGCTCGGCTTGCCGTATCTTGCTATCCATGGTCTTCCGGAGAGGATCTTCTTCTCGTTGATCGAGATGACCGTCTTGCCTAGTAGCCTCCCTGCCGCGGCGATCACAGAGGTGTCCAGGAAGGGGAACAACTCCTCCGACATCTCAAGAACGGTGAAGGGGATCCTCCGCTGTTTGAGCAGCACAGAGTTCCCGGTCTTGGCCGTCATTAGGACAAGGAAGCCCTTGGCGCCAGGGAGTTCAGAGTACTTCGACTCCGGAAGATCCCCGTTTTGATCGGGCATGATAAAAACTGGTGTGCCGCGATTTAATAACGCTTCCCAGCGTGGCTTTCGGGAAAAAAGAGTTAAAGGAAAGTACGGCAGAGGCAAGCGCACCTAGGTTCATTGCCGCCTGACGAGCGCGCGAAGGCGCTTCCTGAATGCGATTGCCAGCAGCACCGCGATTGCGGCAATGGCCACGTACCAGAGTGGGGATATGCCAGGTGGCGGCGCGATCGGGAGATCGCGGTAGGACGTGGCACTGAGCTGGCGCCCGTCCTGCACCCAGGAGAGCTCAACGTCGACTTCCAGGTCGCCAGGCGCAACCTTCTGGTCAATGTCGACCTCCATCATCACGATCTTTGAGGAGTTTCCCGGCAGGCTTCCGACGAGCGTGGACGTCGATCCCGTGATGTATCCCGAGACCAAGGATAGCCGCAGCTGCTCCGCGGTCTGGCTGCCGTTGTTCGAGAGCTGCACGAAGACCTTCACATTCCTGGCGCCAGGCGCAACATCCCTGTCGAAGTAGATCCTCTCCACAGAGACGGGCGCCTTCTCTCTCACCGTCAGCGGGATCGACGTCGTGGAGTTCCCGGAGGCGGTCTCGACGGTGAGCGGGATCTCGTAGTACCCCGGGGCAGCACCCCCATCTACGTCAACCAGGAACTGGACCTGCACCGAGGTCCCGACCTGCAGGTACGGGATCGTGAAACGGTCGGTCCCTGCGTACGAGGGCTCCACGACGCCAGGGATCCCCTCCATCCTTATCCTGATGTTCTCAGCGGTGTAGTTCCCGCTGTTGACGATCAGGCAGACCACCTTAACCACCTTATCCCCCGGGAAGACCGGTGACGGGACGGTTGCCACGGTCGAGACCGCGACCTCAGGCTCTGCCTCTACCGAAAAGCCGTACGCCGACGTGTACGAGTAGTAGTTGTTGAGCCGATCCCTGTACTGGACCTGGACGTATACCGGGACTGCCCCGAAGACCCCCGGCTGCACGAAGATG
>JARYLH010000115.1 GCA_029907755.1 Candidatus Methanosuratincola sp. | reverse complement strand
CCCGTTCTTCCTCATAATCCCGATAATGGCCTCCAGCGTCCTTGCCTCCGACAGCTTTGCGGGCGAGAAGGATAGGAAGACGCTTGAGGCCCTCCTCGCGACTCCCCTCAAGGACGTGGAGCTGCTGCTGGGGAAGATGCTTGTCTCATTCATACCGTCAATCCTCGTGACCTTCGCCTCCTTTGCGGTCTACTGCGTGGTTGTGGACCTGGCATCGGTCCTCCACTTCGGCGGGGAGGTGCTGCTGCCCAACGCGCTCTGGATGCTCTTCATATTCGGGGTTACCCCGCTTGTTGCCCTGGCAGGCATAGGGGTCACGGTCATAATATCGCTCCGCGTCAAGGGCTATAGGGAGGCGCAGCAGATGAGCGCCATCCTGATCGCGCCGGTCTTGGCCCTCGTCTTCGCGGAGGTAGGCGGGGCCATAGTCTTCGGACCGCTTATGATACTGCTGATGATAGGGATTTTCGCACTGGTGAACGCGATAGTGCTGGTCTTGGGGGCTAGGCACTTCCACAGGGAGGAGCTACTCACCAGGGGCGGCTGACCGAATCCCCGTCGCCGATTCAGCGCAGGCTGTCTTGGACAGGACCTGAACCATTCAGGGGTTTTGATAATTTCAGATAAGTATAAAGAGAATAAGACCAAATTGTTATTTTGTGGTGTAAAGTTTTGAGGATTTTAAAGGAGGCTGCCGCAGCACTCCTATTGACTTTTATCATGCTATGCTCCTCACCCTCGGTCTTGTCGGCCGGGCTGACGATCACGCTGGATTCAGACACCTCGCTCTACTCCGCGGGGGAGGCGGTTTCCATAAACGTGTCAGGACCACCCTCGGTCGTCTCGGTCACGGTCACGGGGCCGTCCGGGCTGGTGTTCAGGAACGACTCACTCGTGATCGGGCCTTCTGGGACGCTGGTTGTCAACCTCTCCACGGTCGGGCTCCCCACCGGATCCTACAACATTACCGCGAATGGAACGGCGGGCATTGCTCAAGCAGCGTTCAGGTTGGTCCAGCCATTCGGGACAGTCTCATGCTACGCAGTCTCAGCGACCGGGGAACCGCTTTCAGCCCAGACCCCCATCTACTACTACTTCAACGGTTCCGTGCTGAGCATGATCGTGAACGTCTCAGCGCCCAACGACCATGTGGCAGCCGAGATCGACCTTGGCTGGCTCGGATACGGTATTCTGAGCTTTTCGCCCGCTGGGAACGGGACTTGGGCAAAAGGTACCAATCCTGACGGTTCGGGTTGGTACGCATTCTTGGTGAGCCGCACGGTGCCTGCCGGTTTCCTCTCCAGGGGCATCTTCGAAATCCCCATACTCATCAAAGTCCCCGCTGGGCCGACAATCACGGTTAACTCCACGTCTTTTAAGTCAGTAATCAACTTCCAGCCGGTGGACTATGACACTAGGCTCGGGGGGTCGACCACGGACTGGAGGGGGATAAAGGATTTCACGAACGCGTCGGGGATCGTGTTTGAGTTCTTCAACGGCAGCAGCCCGGTGGCGAGGATATCATATGTTCATGCCCTGAACCTCTGCGACCCGGTCACGGTGAATTCGCTTCTTCGGTTAGGCGAACACCTCTGGATCGGCGCGGGAACGGTAGGGGTCAATGCCTCGGCGCTCCCGGCGCTGGACGCCCCGGCCAACATAAGCATGTACGGGCTCACATTCCAGAATCAGCCCGGAGTGCTTTTCAACGGGAGCCCAGCGGTCAGAACGGGTCAAAGCTCGGGCGGACCGGTCAGAACCCTCTTTTGGGATGCAATTTCGGGGACCTTGGATCTGCAGGTAGAAAGGATGGGTGAGTATACCGCTGACGGCGACCCGCCCTATCTTGCCTATTCGGAGCCGAGGGAAGGGAGCTTCACGGGCGACCCAACGCCGTCGGTTAGGATACTCGCGAGGGACGCAATCGCGGAAGTGTCGCAGTTGGGCATCGTCTTGAGGGTTGACGGCGCGGCGATCAGCCCGGTGATCGGGGCCGCGCCTCCCAAGGGGCTGTGGGTGAACGCGACGACTGGCCTGCTCGAAGACGGGTGGCATACGTTCACGGCGACGGTCAGCGATGTGCTGGGCAACACGGCGGTTTTAGCCCTAAGGGTTGCTGTTGACACGACGCCGCCGGAAGTCGCGGGCTACCTGCCATTTAACGGTTCATATGTAGGGGAGCCAATGCCTAGGGTCTCCGCCAACTTCACGGATGCGCTTTCGGGGGTTTCCCACGCAACACTGACGATCAATTCTTGGAACGCTACGACTGGGATCGGCGAGACGATGGACTTCAAACCTTCGTTCAACTTCACAGAGGGCGTCTACAACGCCACAATCGAGGTCTTCGACACTGTGGGCAACGCATACGCGTTTACTTGGGAGTTCACGGTGGATCTAACCCCACCCGTGATAGCATACTTCCACCCGGAGAGGGCGATGATAGTGCCCTACAACGATTCGGTCTATGCTGGATTCGAGGACAATTACGGGGTCAACATGAGCCGGATCAGCCTCCGAATAGACGGCGAGGAGGTAATTGGCTTCGCCAACCTGAGCGCCAATGCGCTGCTGTATTATCCGTCCCCGCCGCTCTCGAAGGGGATGCACGATGCCGAGCTCAGGGTCTACGACTTCGCGGGGAACAACGCAACGGAGGCGTGGTCGTTCAGGGTGGATGACATACCCCCAACTGTCACCGAGACTAAGCCTTTGAACGGGAGCGTGATAACGGATAGGACACTGACAATCAGCGCGACCCTCTTCGACAACCTCGAGGTGAAGCCCGAGTCGGTCAGGTTGAGGGTGGACGGCGTGGACAGGACTCCGCAGGCGACAATTACCAAGACCAGCGCCAGCTGCCAGCTCATCCTGGACCTGGGGGTGCACGCGGTGGAGATAACACTGGCGGATACCTCCGACAACATCAACACAGTATTCTGGACATTCACGATCAAAGAGCCGGAGCCCATTCCTCCAGAGATGATCAGGGACATAATCATAATGGTCATACTGATCGTGGCGGTCGTGGCGGTTCTATTGTTGGTCTTCATGATGGGGACCAAGAGAAAGCAAAGGTACTGAACCTCCCCGAGGCGGGGCAGACGGGCACCAGATCAGAGCGCAGGGGAAGAATCGGATGGGACAAAGGATCCCACTAGTATGACTCGCGATGGTAACTTCCGACGGTCCGCCTTCCCCTGATCAGCATCAGGTCGCCCCTGATCCAGCCGTTCAGCACACGCATTATCCCGTACTTCTCGAAGCGCCTTGCGGATGCCCTGACCATCGTGCTCCTGGTGTAGATCACCCTTCCGAGCCGCTTCAGACGGAAGCCGAGCTCGACGTCGTCGCAGAGCGGGTAGTCGGTGTAACCGCCGGCTTCGAAGAACTTTTCCCTGAGGACGGCAGTATTCGTCCCCCGCGTGCCCACAACGCCCATCAGGTAGGTCACGTCCGAAAATAGGTTGACGAAGAAGTATAGGAGACGGTACTTGAACTTGTTCTCAAGCGGGTAGTCCGGGCCGCAGACCGCCACCACACCCTCCGTGAATCTGGACCTTATCCTCTCGAGCCATTCCGGCTCCGGGACGACGTCGGCGTCGGTGTGCACAAGTATCCTACCCCTGGCGACCCTTGCGCCGTCGTTCCTCGCCCCGCCGACTCCCCTCCCGGTCTGCGGGATCACCCGGTCGGCGTACCTCGACGCGATCTCGACCGTCCTGTCGCTGCTGCCGCCGTCAACAACTATGATCTCGTACTCCGACCTGGGGACGGTCTGCCTCGTGAGGTGCGAGAGGGTGCGGGCTATGACCTTCTCCTCGTTGTAGGTGGGCACGATCACCGAGATGTCTACCAATTGGACCACTCAGGGGTTGCTCTTTCTGACGACCTGCATATTTCTGTTTTGAGGCGACGGTGGTGCGGGCACCTTGTTCGCCGCTGCCCTGGCAGTCGAGATCAGCTCCGTGAGGGCTGCGAGCGCCTTGCCCACGCTCTCCATGGATATCAGCACAATCGTCTCGGTGAAGCAGCTCACGGTCTCTTCAATGTTAAGGCCGATCCTCGAGAGGGCCCTGTAGAAGACAGATATGCAGCCGGGCGTGTTGATTATCTCCTCCGGGCTCTGGATCACCAGCGCCGCCAGGTTCTCCTTCCTGTCCAAGATCTCCTCCGGATCGAACGCAGCCGCGGCTTTAGCGACTACCCTCTGGTCCATTATTATAGTCATCGAGGAGGATCCAATCAGTATCTGGAGGAACTCGCTCCAGAAGTTGTCGATGAGGGACTGCAGCGCCTTGAGGTTCTCCCCAGTCTTCTCAACTGAGAGCTTTGCGACGTCGGTCCTCACGCTGAGGACGCTCCCAGCCACCACCCTGTTGATGTCCAAGTCCTTG
>JARYLH010000114.1 GCA_029907755.1 Candidatus Methanosuratincola sp. | reverse complement strand
TGGCAGGCGGCTTCAGCGTCGACCTCTTCACATACCTCTTCGGGTCTATCCTCACCATCAGCCAGCAGGACCTGGTGCTCGTTTCGGTACTGGGGGCGGTAGTGCTGGCATTCCTCACGCTCTTCTACAAGGAGATCTTGGCGATAACTTTCGACGCCGAGTCCGCGAAGATGATGGGGATCCCAGTCCGCACAATATCCCTGATATTCAACCTCATAGTCGCGTTGACGATTATCCTCTCCATAAGGATAATCGGGATCATACTCGTGGTCGCGCTGATCGTGCTCCCTGCGCTAGCGGCCCTCCAGCTGCGGCTCTCCTTCAGGAGGACGGTTGCCTCGACCGTGCTGATCGGGGTCTTGAGCACGGTCCTAGGGGTGCTCGTCTCTGCGTTCTACAACGTAGCCACCAGCGGGATCATCGTCTTCACAATGGTTGCGGTTTACCTGATCGTCGCCGTCTACGTTCGGCTGGGCTGAGCCATTGCCTTGTAAGGCACTGCGTGCCGTGCGGTGGATTTTCTGTGCTGATTCCGTATCAAAATTATATACCTGCCCCTCCCATAGGAAATGTGGAAATGCGTCCTTGCCGTCGCCCAGGATTGCATGTGGATCAATCCAGGGTGCACCCTAGCCTTTGAGGCGTGGATACGGGCTTGGATAGGTTGAGAATGATCGAAACGGATGGTATGCAAAGTGGTGATCGTCAGCATATCCCTCCCCGAGGACCTGCTGTCTGAGCTCGACAATGTGCTCGGGAAGGAGTGGTACGCGAGCAGGTCAGAGGTGATCAGGCACGCGGTGCGGAAGTACATCACCGAGTACCGGTCTCTGGAAAAGATCGAGGGCGATGTGATGGCAACTATAACAGTCCTCTATGACAAGAGGGAGAAGGGCGAGGCGCAGCTCCGCCTGCAGCATGAATTCGGGGACATCATCTCCGCCTTCCTCCACTCGCACATGGACGACACCACCTGCCTCGAGGTGATGGTCGTGAAGGGGCAGTCGAGGCGACTGAAGGAGCTGATAGACGGGATGAAGTCGAACCGCGGGATCAGGCAGATCAGCTTCGCCCTCATGGGGATCGAAGAGCCTAGCCCTGGAAAAAAGGACTGAGGAGTCACGGTTCAGACCGAGATCCTCTGATTTGAGCGCTGTCATTATATTTGCCATTTTTAATGGTCCGTTACCCAAAATCTATAATTATAAATAATTGTAATTCTACGAAATTCTTATATACTTAGGCAGGGAAGTAATTTGCCTATGCCAAAAACAATGTATGTCCAGTTAAATGAGATCACGGCCCATTGCAAGCAGAAGAACTCGGAGACCCTGGAACCGAGAGATCGCTAGGACTATCAGGGGGTCGCATTTTTTGGACAGGATCCTCAGCGTGCTCCCCACTTCGAAGACCGCACACCCTGATGTCAACGTGATGAACGAGATCCGCAGGCAGAGCCTCGAAGATCCAGAGACGTTCTGGCACAGGTTCGCCGACGAGCTCTTCTGGTACGAAAAGAACGGACCGGTCCTGCAGCCCATCGAAGACCCCCCATACGCACGGTGGTTCCCGCTCTGGAAGACGAACATCTCCTACAACGCCCTGGATCGCCATGTGAACAGCTGGAGGAAGAACAAGGTCGCCATCTACTGGGAATCCGAAGAAGGCCAAAGGAGAGTCCTAACCTACTACGATCTCTACAAGGAGGTAAACCGGTTTGCCTCCGTCCTGAAGTCGCTCGGAATCTCCAAGGGAGATCGTGTCACGGTCTATATGCCGATGATCCCTGAACTGGTGGCGTGCCTGCTTGCGTGCACAAGGATAGGTGCGATCCACTCGGTTATATTCGCGGGCTTCACCTCGCAGGCTATCGCCGACAGGGTAAACGACTCTCAGAGCAAGATGGTGATCACCTCTGACGTGTCATACAGGCGCGGTAGGTCGATCCCTGTCAAGGCGATAGTTGACGAGGCCCTCAAGCACACGAGCACGGTCGAGAAGGTCTTGGTCGTCCGGAGAGGGGAAGGAGACGTTGTGATGGTCGAGGACAGGGACGTATGGTACCACGAACTCGCAAAGCAGGCGAGCAGGTACGTGGAGCCCGAGCGGCTGGAGGGTACCTTCCCGAGCTTCATACTTTACACTTCAGGCACCACTGGTAAGCCTAAGGGGGCAACACACGGGACCGCAGGTTACATGGTATGGACGCACTTCACGCAGAAGCTCGTCTTCGACATTAACGACAGGGACATCTACTGGTGCACCGCAGACATAGGGTGGATAACTGGGCACACGTATGTCGTCTACGGGCCGCTCATAAGCGGTGCGACCTCGCTCATCTACGAGGGGGCGCCTGACTACCCGATGCCTGACAGGTGGTGGGATCTAATCGAGAGGTACGGGGTCACGATATTCTACACCTCCCCCACCTCGATAAGGATGCACATGAAATACGGGGAGGAATGGGTAAGGCGCCACGACCTCTCGAGCATCAGGATACTCGGTAGCGTGGGGGAGCCGATTAACCCTGAGGCCTGGAACTGGTACTACACCAACGTAGGGAGACAGCGGGCGCCAATTGTGGACACCTGGTGGCAGACCGAGACTGGCGGCATAATGATAGCGCCGCAGCCTGGGCTCGCCCCCATCCCGCTGAAGCCCGGATCCGCCACACTCCCCCTGCCAGGCGTGGACGCAGAGGTCTTCACCGAGGACGGCAGGATCGCAGGTCCGAACGAGAAGGGCCTCTTGGTGATACGGAAGCCTTGGCCAGGGCAGTTCATTGCCCTCTGGGGGGACCCTGAGCGGTTCAAGAGCATATATTTCACCAGGTTCGCCGGGTGCTACTACCCGGGAGACTTTGCCATGAAGGACGATGACGGGTACTTTTGGCTGCTCGGAAGGGCGGACGAGGTCCTCAAGGTGGCGGGGCATCGGATAGGGACCATAGAGCTGGAGGACGCGCTCATATCGCATCCGGCCGTGGCCGAGTCGGCTGTCGTCGGCAAGTCCGATCCGATAAAGATGCAGGTTCCGGTCGCGTTTGTCGTGCTGCGTCCGGGGTACGTGCCATCGCCGCAGCTGAGGATTGAGCTGATAAACCACATAAGGAGCACGATCGGACCGATAGCCGCACCCGGGGCAGTCTACTTCGTGGACAAGCTCCCGAAGACGAGGAGCGGTAAGATAATGCGCAGGGTAATCGCCGCAGTTGTTGAGGAGCGCCAGCTGGGGGACATCACCACGCTCGAGGACGAGGCGAGCGTGGACGAGGTGAAGCGCGCATATGAGGAGCTGAAGGCAGAGCTGCTCGCCATGAGGGGGTAGCACTCTCGGTTTTTGGCTGGTGGTCTGCCTGGCGCTATACGATCTAATCATTGTCGGTGGAGGGCCCGCCGGTCTCGCGGCAGCCGTCTACGCGAGGAAGCGGCTGCTCAACACCCTCGTGCTCACGCTGGACATCGGCGGGCAGATCCTCCAGACCGAGAAGATCGACAACTACCCTGGATACTTGGAGAAGAGCGGGACGGGCCTGGTCGCTGCCTTCGAAGCCCAAGCCAAGGAGTACGGGGCAGAGTTCGTCCTTGCCGAAGTGACAAGGATAGACAAGGAGGGCGGTATCTTCAAGGTCCATACTTCAGCAGGCGACTTTGAGTCGAAGGCAGTGATCGTGACCGGGGGGAGGCAGCCCCGCCGCCTCTTCGTCCCGGGGGAGGAGCGGTTCCTTGGCAGGGGAGTAAACCTCTCGCTGAGGTGCAATGTAGCTCAGGTCAAAGGCAAGGTCGTGGCAGTGGTGGGCGGCGGCAACACTGCGCTTCAGCGCGCCGAGCTGCTCTCTGGATCCGCCACGAAGGTCTACCTCATACACCGCAGGGACTGCTTCAGGGGCGACGAGCTGACCCTCTTGCGCCTGAGGTCTATCCCAGATGTGGAATTCCTGCTCAACACGGTGATAACCGAGATGAGGGGCAGGGACACCCTCGAGTCGGTGGTGGTGAAAAACACCACTACTGGGCAGGAGCTGGAGCTGAGGGTCGACGAGGTATTCCTGGACATAGGCAGGGACATCAAGCTCGACTACGTCAAGCACCTCGTCGCGACAGATCCTGCGAGCAAGATTATAACGGACAAGTCCGGGAGGACCAGCTGCGAGGGACTCTTCGCGGCAGGCGACATCACCGATACCCCATATGCCCAGGTGATAATCGCGGCGGGCCAGGGTGCAGCGGCGGCCCTCACTGCCTACAGCTACATAAAAAAGAGGCCGGGCGAGATCTGCTACTGAAGCTGCTAATGATGCTGAGGCTGACCTGGATCCTGCGCCTCCACAACCGTATCCTCCGCACACCGACCCATGATTTTTGAAGATTTTTGACTTTTTTGGCTTTATTTCACGGTT
>JARYLH010000113.1 GCA_029907755.1 Candidatus Methanosuratincola sp. | reverse complement strand
ATCGCCAAGGTAAGGCCGGAGTACAGGGAGTATCTGCTGGTTGCAAAAGCCGTCTGGCACTTCCAGTCCTCCCCAGACGACTTTGACCCGGAGGACCTGATATACTCCGGCGACTCATTCAAAGCGGGCCCGGATCCCATCTCAAAGGGCTTGAGCCTGGGCCCGAATGATGGGGCAGGGGGTCAAACATCAGTACCCAGAGGTGCCCGTGGGCGAGTGAAGGCTCTTGATGCCTGAGGGGGGATCCGGATTGCTTGCGAGGCTCTCCCGCACCATCGCCCGCCGCCTCTGCCTCCGCCTGTACCAGGGTGAGCTTGGTGTCTCCCCCGACTCATACGGCAGGAAGGTAGCCGTGGCTGCCCTTCTCTCATCCGCCATCTCGTCCGTCTCACTTGTGCTCTTGGCTTTGCGGCTGTGCGGTCTGGCAGCGGCGGCTCCTGGACTCCTGCTTGCAAGTGGGGTGGCTGCCCTATCTTCATGGTTGATCCCGGCATATCTCTACGTGAGGCCTCTCCTTTCAGCGCTTGGGAGGAAAAGTGCTTGCGAGAGGGAACTCCCATTCCTGACTGCTTTCCTCGCAATCGCCTCGGCTTCGGGAATCCCTGTCCAGGTTGCGCTTGAAAGGCTCAGGCACTCAAAATTCCTCAACGGGTTCAGGAATGAGGCGCAGAGGATCGAGAAGGTCAGGCGCCTTTATGCGCTCCACCCATACGATGCCATGGTCTTCGAAGCAAGGCAACACCCTTCCGAGCGCGTAAGGGATCTATACTTCTCTGTTGTCGCCGCCCAGAGGCAAGGTGATGCTGTGCCCACGGTGCTCAGGGATGAGCTAATGAAGGTCTTCTCGCACCTGCAGGGAACGATAAAGACCTTGTCAGACAAGTTCTCCATGATCGCCTCCGCAGAGATGATCGCTTTCATACTAGTCCCGATGGGAGTGCTCACGCTAGGCACAGTCTTCAGTTCGACGATCTCGCTGTCCGCCCTGGTGGCCGCCTGCATTGGGCTCCCGAGCGTAACAGCACTCCTGCTAAGCATGATGATCGACTCCTCGCTCCCAAAAGAGCTCACGACCCCTGTGCCGCTGAAAGGGTTCTCAATGGTGCTTGCGGCCATCCCTCTGGGTGCGGCCCTTGCTGCAATTCTTTGGGTGGCAGGGGTCCCTGTGCCTAGTTACCTTGCCTTCGGGGCAGTGCTTCTCTCTTCACTCACAGCAGCCTCTTTGTATTACCGCCCAATGCGGAGGGAAGTCAGCCAGATCCTTGCTGCCCTCCCTGCATTCACGAGGCTTGTCGCCGAGGAGGTAAAGAAGGGGAGCTCGCCAGGCATGTCGATAATACACTTCTCTGAGGCAAGGGCTTTCAACCGGCACTTCGACAGGTTCCTGCACAGGATATCGGCATTCCTGAAGATAGGGGTCCCTGTATCGGAGGTCGCAGAGGCCGTGCGCGCACCCTGGGTAGTCAAGGCAGCATTCGAGCTGATAGACGAGTCCGAGAGGATGGGGTCTGAACCGAAGAGCTTAGACCACCTTTCCGAGCTCGTCTCGAACCTGGGTCTCTGCATGAAGGCACTCTCGTCCCAGACCCGGCTCTTCACGGCTGTGAGCTACATGAATACGCTCGTGCTGACTTTCACTACGGTGGTTGCGGTCGACGTGATCGGGAGGCTATTCGCCGGGGCTCTCGGCAGTGTGAGCATTAGCCTGCCGTTCGGCCTCTCTTTCATGACGGGTTCCCAGTTCGAGCTCGCGGCTGCAGTCGCGTACCTCGCAGTCATATACGACGCATTCCTGCTCGGGTTAGTCGGAGGTAAGCTGAGTAGGGGAGGGTCGGTCGCGGACGGACTGATGCCTGCAGCCGTATGCGTTGCCCTCTCGATTGTCGGGTTCTTGGCGCTTAGGGAACTGGGGCTGATAAGGCTTGTCTTCGGCGTGTGAGCCCTGTAGCGATCTGTCTTGGGCAGCCTTCTGATCGCACGGCTTGTAAGCACCCAAGCCATCCCTGGTCGGTACGAATTTCAGTGCCAAAATGTCAGAGCGCAGAGATGATCATGCTCACTATCAGGAGAGCCCAACCTAAGAGGATTATTATCCCGAGTATCTTCTTTCCCGTACTCACCACCACGAGGAGTATGTACGCTGCGGTGAGCGAGACGAGGAGGGCTATGGTGCCTGCAAACGCCTCGGAGAGCTCAGGGTTCACCTTGAAGAGCGTCATGTTGAGTATGCTCTCTATAGCCCACCTCAGCCCGTTGAACGCAATTCCGATGAGGTTGATAATCCATCCGAATTCCATTTTGATCCAACCTATGAATGCGGAGATGCAATATAACCCTAACGGGTGGGGCTGCCATTGGAAGCACGAGCCCACCGCAAGGCATCCCGCTCTAATTGCCGAGCCTTCAAAAAGTCAACTCCTTGCCCTTTTCCTTCCTGACCCTTTCCCTCATCTCGTCGAACCACGAGGGGAACCTGATCTCGGCGCCGTGGTTTTGTGGGACATGCGGTTTGAGGTCTAGCACAGGCGTCCCGTCGTAAAGGTCAAGCCCTTCGACCTCAAGGACATTCCCGGTCCTCCTTACAAGCCTGACCACGCTCAGCGCGATCGGGTTCGGCCTGTGGGGGGACCTGGTGTTGAATACCCCGACCTCAGGGACTGCTTTAGTTTCATCGGCGTATTTGACAAGCCACTTTGGTCTTACCTTCAGGACCCTCCTCTCAGCGGCATTAACCCTGTCCAAGAAGGCGATGACAATAATGTGTGAGAACCCCTCAATTCCCTCTAGCCCCTCGGAGTACTCCTCAAAGATCTCGATCTTCCCTGGAACCCCATCGAAGCTTTCGCTCACTTCTGAGTCAGCGGATCTTGTCCTGACCATGCCAATCGGGCTGAGCACAATTTCCTTGAACCGCATCGGGTCTAGACCCTCCGAATCCGCTACGCCCAGGGCTCTCGAGCCATCCGCTGCCGAGCCCCTTTAATGCCTCTGCCCCTTCCCTCTGCCGCTTATTTTATCCTCCAGAAACTCGAAGAACTCGTCCCCGATCTTGCCCTCGTACCTCTCTCCTGAGACGAAGACCGCAGGGGTCGACTCGACGCCCCTCTTCTCAGCCTCAATGAACCCTTCTTCGGTGTCTATGTCGTACTTGATGAGCCTGACGGTCTCCTGGCTCGAGTTCAGCTCAATGACCTTGGAGGATATTATCCTGTCTGCAGCTTGGCAACCCGCACAGTTTTCAGACTTGAAGAGAACCACCTCTATCGGGATCTCTGGCATTTGCGTTCACATTAATGGTTCTGTGCAAACGATATATATCCTGTTTGGATAGATGCGTCTGGTCGCTATGGAAAAGAAAGAGCACTTTTCATACAAGGCCATCTGCCCCGGCTGCGGCGAGGAGACTCTTGCAGTCGAGGAGCTCTACGACGAGATCCCGGGGCTGGGCAAGGCCGTGCTAGTCTCGATGTACTGCCCGAAGTGCGGGGTGAGCGCATACCACGAGATCCCACTGGAGAACCGCGGGATAAGGAGGGTAGAGTTCCGGGTCTCCGGCGGGAAAGACCTTAGCGCGAGGGTGATAAGGTCGCCTACCGGGAAGATACTGATACCAGAGCTTGGGCTGGAGCTTAGCCCGGGCTCGAGGCCAGTCGGTTTCGTCACGAATGTCGAGGGGGTTCTGCAGCGTTTCCTCGAAGTCGCTGAGCAGCTCGCGGGGATCGAGGAGGGTCCGAAGAGAGAGGAGGCAGAAATGGCGGTGAAGAGGATAAGGTCGGCAATGGGAGGCATCCTGCCCTTCACGATCATAATCGAGGACGATCTCGGTAACAGCGCCATAATACCGCCCGAGTGAGCCTCAGGCCTTTGACAGCGCCTCTTCGAGATCCGCGATCAGATCTTCCGTGTCCTCGAGCCCGACAGAGAGCCTCACGAGCCCATCGGTGATGCCGAGCTCCCTCCTCTCCTCGGGGTTTATGTTCTTGTGCGATGATGATACCGGGTGAGTCACTAGCGTCTCAGCCCCTCCAAGGCTGGGAGCCGTCTTGATAATATTGAGCCCGCCCAGGAACCTCATCGCACCCTCGAGTCCTTCGAGCTCGAATGAAACTACCCCTCCGAAACCCTTCATCAGCTCCTTTGCCCTCTCATGGTTGGGGCTGGACTCCAGACCGGGGTAGTGGACTTTCTTGACCTTCTGGTGCTTCTCAAGGAACTCTGCTATCGCCTGTGCCTTCCTGTTCTGCTCCTCTACCCTGAGCTTCAGGGTCTTCAGCCCCCTGATCACCAAGTATGCCGCGAATGGATCCAGGCTCCCCCCAAGGTTCCTCCTCCACTCCCAGGCATTGCTTATCCCTTCCTTGGGTCCGATCAATACCCCGGCGACCGCGTCGTTGTGACCGCCCAGGTACTTCGTCGCGCTGTGGATC
>JARYLH010000112.1 GCA_029907755.1 Candidatus Methanosuratincola sp. | reverse complement strand
CGCCCCATGTAGGAGGAGGCGATGGGGGCGCCTATCGCGGACGAGAGCGCCAGGATCCCTTCAGCGCAGCAGGACAACAGCGCGCCCCTTCCGACCAGGATCAGCGGTGCCCTGGATTTCGAAATTGCGTCAAGTGCCGAGGAGATCTCAGCCGGGTCGGGATCGCACTTCGATACTGTCGGCAAATAACCCTTCTCGGACGAGGGCATCCTCTGGACGTCGCCAGGCAGGGCGATGTGGACCGGCCCAGGGCATCCCTCCATTGAGGTTCGGTAGGCCTCTGCGACGAGGTCATAGGCAGCGGCAGGGTCCCCGATAAGCACGGACGACTTGGTCACGGGCCGGAAGATCGCCTGGAGGTCGATGTCCTCGACCCACCCCCGCCCTATCTCGTCCCGGGGGACATGCCCGGTTACGACCAAAACCGGCGAGTGGTCCTTGTAGGGGGCTGCGGTGCCGGCTGCGGCGTTCACTGCCCCTGGACCGGCTGTTGCGATGCAGAGCCCGAAACCCCCGGATGCCCGTGCGTACCCGTCGGCAGCGTAGGCGGCATTCTGCTCATGGCGGACAAGGATGTGCCTTATCCCAGAATCGACCAGCGCGTCGTACAGGGGGAGGGACCACATCCCGGGCATCCCGAATGCCGCGCGCGCCCCGAATCTCTCGAGGGCTCTCACGACCACTTGGGATGTGTTCAGCTCCCTTCCCAAGCCTATCACTTCTGGTCCCGCTTTGCGTGCGTCTTGTAGTACTCGACTAGACCGCCGCTCCTCAGTATGTCCTGCAGAAACGGCGGAAGCGGCACGGACTTGACCTCGCCTTTCGGGGTCCTCACAACACCGCTGTCGAGGTCTATTTCGATCACGTCCCCCTCCTCGACTATCTTACTGATCCCCTTAGCCTCGATGAGCGGCAGCCCGTTGTTTATCGCGTTCCTGAAGAAGATCCTGGCAAAGCTCTCCGCGACTACCGCCGCAACGCCAGCCCACTTTATCGCCAGAGCCGCCTGCTCCCTGCTGGATCCGCACCCGAAGTTCTTCCCTGCCACGATTATGTCGCCTGGCCTAACCTTCGAGCTGAACTCAGGGTCGACTCCCTCCAGCACGTGCTTCGGCCAGACGGACTGGTCTACCGATCTAAGGTACTTGGCGGGGATTATCACGTCGGTGTCGATGTCGTCCCCGAACTTCCAAACTCTCCCCTTGATCATCTAAGGAACCTCCTTGGGTCGGTGATCTTGCCCTCCACCGCCGACGCAGCCACGGTCTGCGGCGAAGCCAGGTAGACTGACGAGCTCCTCGCGCCCATCCTGCCTATGAAGTTCCTGTTCGATGTCGAGACCGCGACCTCGTTCTCCCCTATGACTCCCATGTGGACGCCCAGGCAAGGGCCGCACCCGGTCACGCCAACCATCGCCCCAGCCTCGAGGAATATGTCGAGGAGCCCGTCCCTCTGCGCCTTCATGTGGACCGCCTTGGACGCAGGGACGACTATCATACGCGTGTCCTGATGGACCTTCCTGCCCTTGAGTATCCTGGCAGCCTCGTAGAGATCCTCGTACCTCCCGTTCGTGCACGAGCCCAGAAAAGCCTGGTCGACATGAGCGCCCTCGACCTCCCTCACGGGCCTGACGTTCGCGACACTCCCGGGGCAGGCAACGCAGGGCTCCAGCGACCCAGCATCGACCTCTATAATCTCCTGAGCCGCGCCAGGGTCTGAGCTGAACCGCTTCCCGTCCCTCCCGAGGAATGCGACGGTCTTCTCGTCAGCCTCTATGAACCCAGTCTTAGCTCCCATCTCAACCGCCATGTTGGACATCGTCATCCTGGAGGATTGGGACATCGCCCGCACCGCCTCGCCCGCGAACTCGAGCGCCTTGTAAGTCGCTCCGTCGGTCCCGATGATCCGCGTGATCTCTAGGATAAGATCCTTCGAGGAGACCGCCTCGCTGAGGGCGCCCTTGCACTCGACCCTGATCGTCTCAGGGACCTTCATCCAGGTCTCCCCGGTCGCGAGTATGAATGCCAGGTCGGTCGCGCCAACCCCAGTCGAGAAGAGCCCGAAGCTGCCAAGCGTGCAGGTGTGCGAGTCCGCCCCGAAGACGACCATCCCCGGCGCCACATACCCTTTCTCAGGGATCACCTGGTGGCATATCCCCTCACCCATGTCGTGGAATTTCTTCAGCCCCTGCTCCCTCGCGAACCTCCTTACCCTTGCCTGCAGGGTCGCAGCCTGGTCGCTATACGGCGGGACTGAGTGGTCAAAGACGATGCTGAAGTTGTCGGGGTCTTTTATCCTTTCGACTCCCATCCGCTTCAGGGCGTCTATCACCAGGACGCCGGTCCCGTCGTGGCAGTAGGCAAAGTCGACAGGGCACTCGACGAACTCACCTGCGGCGACTTTTCTGCCGATCTTGTCCGATATGATCTTCTCTACCGCTGTGCTTGCCATAGATAACACACAGTCCTTGCCTTCTTATCCCCAACCGAATATTTTTATTTGTTTATCAACCTGATGGAATGGAAGGATATTCATTTGAGTAATTTCAGCCTAAGCTTTGTCAAGTCCTCTTTTATCTCGAACCTCATTTTCATGCCCTTTAGGATCTCCTCGAGAAATGCCTTCATGAAGCGCTTGATTTCAGGGAAGCCGAAGACCAAGACATAGCCCTCCTGACCTGTGGACAGCCTGAAAAAGTTGCAGGTCTCGAGCCGTGCAAGTATCTGGTCAATGTCCATCCCGCGGAACTGCTCAGCGTGGTTAGCCGCGACTGCTCTGTGCGACTCGGACCAGTTGGAGGGAACATCCGTTCCTTCGGCGATCTTCAGCAACACCAACAAGTGGTCGAGATCTAGCACGACATGTTCGCCGCTTTGAAGCATCTCCCAGTAAAGCTTTAGTCGATCCAGATCCTTTCTATCTAGGCTTCTGAATTCATAAAAAAGGCGTAATGCCCTCCTTATCACATTGCTTTGGGACTCCCCGCCAGAGGTCAGTTCTTGAAAGATTCGTTCGGACTCGGGGTCGAGCGCAATGCTCGTGCGTTTCGGAACGCTCATACAAAAAAAGACAGTCTGGTCAGATAAATATTTTATTACATTTTCATAAAAAATATGAAAATTTACTACTGTCTCAAATTTTTTAATAAATTTTTTTTATATCAATCATAAGATTATTGCATTTTTGTATAAGAAGAGGAGTTGGATATGAACATAGTGTATGCAATTTCGGCACCTCTGTACTCGAGCGTTCAGACCGCAGGGCTTCCGGTGACGTACGGAATAGAGAATGCTATAGACACTACATGGATACTCGTTGCAGCATTTCTCGTATTCTTCATGAATCTCGGCTTCGCGATGCTGGAGAGCGGGATGCAGAGGGCAAAGAACACCAGCAACATATGTATGAAGAACCTTGTGACGCCCGCCATCGGAGGGATGGCATTCTTCCTAGTTGGGTTCAGCCTCGCATTCGGGACTGACATTATTGGCTTTCTGGGGAGCCCTACCGAGCTGGCTATGCTAGGGCATTTGAGCGCCTTGGACATATGGCCAAACACGAATGTCACCGCGTATGCATACTTCCTGTTCCAAGTCATGTTCGCAGCGACTGCAGCGACCATAGTTTCGGGAGCGGTCGGTGAGAGGATAAAGTTCATCGGCTACATCGCCTTCAGCGTGATAATACTCACCGTCATCTACCCGCTGGTAGCGCACTGGGTATGGGGCGGGGGGTGGCTCGCGAGCATCGGGATGATCGACTTTGCGGGATCGGCGGTTGTCCACCTCACGGGCGGTGCGGCCGCACTCGCCGGTGCCATTGTTCTGGGACCCAGGATCGGCAAGTACGCTGACGGTAAAATCAACCTGATACCAGGTCACAACATCTCGCTCTCAACGATCGGGGCGCTGGTGCTCTGGTTCGGGTGGTTTGGCTTTAACCCAGGGAGCACTGCTGCTGCGACGGTCCCGAGCATTGCGACAATAGCAATAACTACCAATATCGCGGCGGCTGCCGGCGCCCTGGCTGCGATGGTGACTGCATGGGTCCACCTCGGGAAGCCCGACGTCGGCATGACCATAAACGGTCTCCTTGCCGGGCTTGTTGCGATAACTGCAGGATGCGCTAGCGTGAGCCCCGTAGCGGCGATGGTAATCGGTGGAACCGCAGGGATCCTTGTCGTATTCTCAGTCGAGTTTATTGACAAGGTCCTGAAGGTCGATGACCCAGTGGGAGCGGTATCTGTTCATGGTGTCTGCGGAGCTTTCGGAGCTCTGGCGGTCGGTCTCTTCGCTGACAGTTCATTCTCCGGCGGCGTGAGCGGGCTCCTGTTTGGCGGAGGGGCTTCACAGCTGACCATCCAATTGGCGGGGGTCGGCGCGATATTCGCATTCGTGTTCGCAACGTCCTATCTCACTTTCAAGGCAATCGACTATGCAATAG
>JARYLH010000111.1 GCA_029907755.1 Candidatus Methanosuratincola sp. | reverse complement strand
GCCTACCTTTCAAATGGTTTGCGGAAACCTCGATTTAACGGCATCGGAGTACCGTCTGGGTGCCACCAAGCTCTGAAAAATCGGTGGGTGCCTGTCACGGCATGAATTGATGTATGATATATGTTTTCAGGAAAATAGAATATATGATATATATTTATAAAATAAGGTATATTTTCAATATGGCGGGATCCTTGTTTTTTAAAGGTTTTCCGTCCAAAACCCAAACATAAAAGGGCAATCCGATGAAGGAAACAAACTCTTTTTATATCACAATGTGCACTTATTACAATTCATATTCAAAGGTTGGTAGCGATGTCCACAAAAGACCTTTTTTCGAGGGTGGCCAAAGAAGCAAAGGCCAGCGACATCAGGGAGATCCTGAAGGTAATCAAGTCTGGGGACATTATCTCTTTTGCAGGGGGGATGCCTGACCCTTCGTTATTTCCCGTAGATGAGATCAAGCAGATCACGGCTGATGTGCTGAATCAACGCGCAGGTGTCGCACTCCAGTATGAAACTACTGAGGGCTATTCGGGGCTCCGGGACGCTCTCTTCAAGTTCATGAGATCTGAGGGGATGCAGGTATCTTCCGCGGACGAGATACTGGTCACGACGGGGTCCCAGCAGGCCCTCGACCTCTTCGGAAGGGCATTCCTCGACCCTGGCGACACAATCATACTCGAGGAGCCCACATACTTGGCTGCCCTGAGTGCTTTCATAGTTCACTCGCCCCGAATCCTTTTGGCACCCATGGACTCGGGCGGCCTGGACTCGGGCGCCCTCAGGAAGGCGCTGAAGGAGCGTAGGTCAGGTTCGAAGATTAAATTCCTGTATACTGTCCCGACTTGCCAAAACCCCAGCGGGCTGACCACGACCGAGGAGAGGCGGAAAGAGCTTGTTGAGCTGGCCTACGAGTACGACTTTGTCATCATTGAGGACGACCCTTACAGTTACCTCTCAGACGGCAAGAACCCGCCTTTCATAAAGGCGCTTGATGACGAGCGGGTCCTCTACACAAGCACCTTCTCAAAGATCCTTGCTCCTGGTCTCAGGTTAGGCTGGATAGCCGCCCCCGAAGAGTTGACATCCAAATTTGCGATACTCAAGCAGTCTCTGGACTTGTGCACAAACACCCTCTCGCAGCACATAGCCTGCGAGTTCATGGTCAGGGGGCACCTCCAGGGCTACATCGAAAGGCTCAAGCCTGCCTACAGGAAGAAGCGGGAAGCGATGCTCCAGGCTCTAGCAGAGAACATGCCGGACGGCGCAGAGTGGACACGCCCAACTGGGGGAATGTTCATCTGGGCGACCCTGCCGCCGGATTACGATACGGCTCAAATGCTGCCGCAGGCAGTCTCGAACGGGGTAGCCTATGTTCCAGGAGGATCTTTCCACCCCAGCGGTAAGGGGAAGAACACGCTCCGCATAAACTACAGCTACCCGACTATGGAGCAGATCTGGGAAGGCGCAAGGAGGCTAGGCAACACGATCAGGTCCTACAGAGCCAGGACCTAGCCGTCTTTTTTGTAAAAAAAATTATTGTCCCTCACATGAGGGGCTTGCCTAGAGGCACAGCGGTCCTGCCATGCATGTCGTTTATCACTATGGCAAGCGAGTTGTACCAAGCAAGGGCAGCAGTCAGCAACCCGAGTGCCCCCCCTGCCTTTGTGATCGTGCCGACTCCTGTGACATCTCCTATCCCCAGCACAAGGAAGGTGAGCGTCAGGAACAGGAATACCATGCTGGTGACCTTGGGTGCCTTGAGGGATGCTATCCAGAGGTACAGCGTCAGGAATCCCCACATGATGAGGACCACCCCGGCTGCTGTTGGGCTGACCGTTATCATGCCGACAGAAGAGAGGATGCCGACGAGTACGTAATATATCCAGAACGCCCCGTAGGAAGTGAAGGCTACAAATCCGAACGTGTTCCCCAATTTCGCCTCCCAGAGCCCCACGATTACCTGCATCAGGCCGCCGTATGCGATTGCAAGTGGGATGACGATTGAAACCCAAGAGGACGGTATGAGGCCAACGGTGAACAGGCAAAGCACTGTCGTCGTCATGGCGAAGGCTGCTAGCCCCAGCGGTGCCGGGTTCAGTGTTTTTACAGAGGCTGACATCGTTTCCACCTTAGGTATAGAGAGCAGTAATAGGCTGATTATATAATTTTCTGATATATCCTCCATGAATGAGGTCAGCGGTTCAGCTGCGGGTCGCATTGGGCTTATTTACTGGGTGTGCAGAATTATCAATTGTGTCTGAGATCTTTGACTTGCTAGTAATACTTGTTGCCTCTGCAATCCCGCCGCTGGCTTACTTGATTTGGGTAAGGGGGTGGGAGATCTGCAACAGGGAGGAGCTGAAGGACCTGTACAGGGCTTTGGCTGTAGGTGCCACGTACACCGTCTTCTTTGCGGTGATCGTCTCGACGGTGTTCAACGCCCTCTTCTTCGGGCTATTCAGGATGGTGATTCTTGTCCCAGTCGAGATGCAGGCAGACCTCGCTCTATTCAGTTCGGTGCTTGTTGTTGCGCCCTTGGTTGAGGAGTTCGTCAAGATGACTGGCTTCCGTTTCATTTTGGGGAAAATGCGGGAGGTGGAGGACGGAATGATATACGGGATGGCTATAGGTTTTGGGTTTGCGCTCACCGAGAACGTGATTTACGGCTGGGAGCAGGCCCTAGCAGGGGGGCTCGTCTCCGGGCTTGCGCTTGTGGCGGTCCGCTCCGCCCTCTCTTCTTTCCTACACGCCTCAGCCACCGCGATATCCGGGCTCGGAGTCTCCAGATCCCTGATAGCCAGCAGGGGTGGAGTACGCCTCCTCGATGTCGTGCCCTACTTGGCTGCCGCCATCGGGATGCATGCACTCTTCAACTTCCTCTCTTCCTCTTCCCTGATATTCGGTTCTACCGCGGCGACGGGGCTCCTCACCCTGATGCTGGCACCGCTGGTCTACCTTGTGCTCATGAGGATAAGGAAATACACTGCCCTGCTAGACAGAGAGGGCCCATGCATTGTGGGGGATTGAGATTGTGGGTGAAGGAAGTTTGGGTGGCGGATTGAGCGGATTACCAAAGGATCTAGATGACCGGAGCTTTGACGATTTCGTAAGGGAGGCTAGGTATGCCGCGGTGCTCTTCTGGAGCGGCTCGTGCATGCCCTGTAGGATGGTTTCCCTGATTTTCGACGAGCTTCAGAGCCTGCGACCTGGAATTTCATTCGGGAAGGTGAATGTCGGAACGAGCGGCGTGGCGGGCCGCTTGGGGGTGATGTCCGTGCCGACCATCCTCCTCTTCAGGGAAGGCCGCAAGGTGGCCAGGGTTTTGGGCGTGAAGCCGCTCCAGGTGCTTCTGGAGATCCTTGACAACTACTTCTCAGCTAGCCCCAGAGAGGACATCTATGCCGATTCTGGTCACAGCGCGCTTATGTGATCCACGATCCCTTCGAATACCTTCCTGCCATCTCCATAGCCTTGTGGGCCGCCGTATCCGACCGTCTGCCAGCCGAAGAACGCCCTCTCCGGGTGCGGCATCATGCCCATGACATTCCCTTCCCTGTTGCAGATTGCAGCGATATCGTGGACGGAACCATTAGGGTTGAATGGATAGGCCCCTTCGGCGGGCTCGCCCGAAGGTCGGGCATACCTGAACACGACCCGGTTGCTCCGGATGAGCTCATGCACCGCCTCCTCCGATTCGGCGAGGAACCTCCCCTCGCCGTGGCCGATCGGCACCCTCAGGATCTCGCCTTCGACTGCCCTGCGTGCGAAAGGCGTGTGGCTGCCTTCCACCCTCAGGAAGACCCACCTGCACTCGTACCTTGCCGAGCTGTTGTTCGCCAGTACAGCCCTTGGAGTGGGCGAAAACGCGCCGTCGCCCCTGGGCAGAATGCCTGCCTCGACCAGGACCTGGAAACCGTTGCAGATGCCCATCACAAGCCTGCCGTCCTCGACGAACCTCTCCAGATCCCTCCTCATCCTTGTCAAGACCCTCTTTCCCCAGACAGCGCCCGCCCTCACATAGTCGCCGTAAGAGAACCCCCCGGGGAATACGAGGAGCTGGTACTCTGAGAGCTTGCCCTTCTCCAGCCAGTCCATGTGCATTATGTCCGACCTGAGACCGAGGTCCTCAAGTGCTGCCTTGACCTCAGCGTCGCAGTTTGTGCCTCCGACCCTCAGTATGCAAGCCTTTGCTCTCCTTAGATCCATCATTCACCCCTCCAGGCGCTCGTCAAGTCTGCCCTCTCCAGGATATGCTCCTTGCCCTTGAGCCCCCTGATCCTTAGCGCGCCTTCCTTCAGCACCTCTCCGACACGGCTCACTGGCAGCCCCTCGAATGCCCCCTCGTGCCCTGCCCTGACCTCCACGAGGAACCTGCCCACCGACTCTGAGAAGATGGCAAAATCGTCCCTCCCCGTGAGGATCCCCCCCCTTCCGAGATCCAGCGACATGCCCAGTCCGGGCTCAGACCCGATCAC
>JARYLH010000110.1 GCA_029907755.1 Candidatus Methanosuratincola sp. | reverse complement strand
AGGTGGCGGCAATGGTGAGCCACGACCTCAGGAACCCGCTCCAAGCGATTGTTTACTCGGTTTACAATACCGAGGAGGAGATCAAGAGCCTGCCTGGGAACACAAAAAGTTTGCTGGAGGAGCATGGCTTTATAGCCTTCCTCGAGAATCTGAAGAAACAGGTCGGCTGCATGAACAAGATTGTTACTGACCTCCAAGACTATGCCAAATCAACAAAGCCTGAGTTCTATGCGGTGGACCTGCACGGGATCGTCGAGGAGGCGCTGAAATCGGTGAGCAGGCCGGATAATGTTGCTGTAGTTGTGAATCCTGACCCTGCACTCGGCAGGATAAGAGGCGACCCGCAGCTCATAAGGAGGGCGTTCATAAACCTGATAACCAATGCCTTCCAGGCTATGCCCGGAGGAGGCTCCCTCGAGATCTCGATAAGGAAGGATGGGAACTACGCCCAGGTATCCTTCACTGACACTGGAGTGGGGATATCCCCTGAAAACCTCAAAAGACTCTTCGATCCATTCTTCACCACGAAGGCAAAGGGTATGGGGCTCGGTCTAGCCATATGCAAAAAGATGATAGACGCACACCGCGGGTCAATAGATGTGCAGAGCGAGTTGGGCAAAGGCACGCGCTTCACCATCCGGCTCCCAATCGGATAGCTAGCCCATTCGCCGGGGCTGCTGCAATCCTTATTAGACGATTTTGGAAATAAGATATTTGTTTCCTTCTAGGGTGTTCTGATGAGCGCATTGAACGAGATGATAACGCGAGGGAGGATCCACTTGGAACTCGGCAAGAACGAGGACGCGATCGTCTATTTTGATCTTGCCCTTGAGATGGATCCTGAGAACGCTGTAGCCTGGGGCGGCAAGGGAATCGCCTTCGTCAACCTCGGCATGTACGACGAGGCGCTTGAGTGCTTCGACAAGGCGATCTCTTACGACGCTGAGCTCGCCTTTGCCTGGGAAGGGAAGGGGATCGCCCTCATGAGGAAAGGGCAAGTCGAGGAGTCGATCCCTTTCTTCGACATGGCGCTTAAGATAGAGCCAAGGTTCGCCAGGGCTGCACAGAACATGGCGCTCGCGCTCGAGAAACTGGGCAGGAAAGAGGAGAGCGAGAGGTACCGTTCGCTGGCCGAGTCCCTGAGGTCCCGTCCGGGATAAGGGGGGTCAATCGCCCATCACTTGGACCACGATCCTCCTCCCTGACCGGGGGCCGTCCAGCTCGAGAAAGAATATGCTCTGCCACGTGCCCAGGGTCAGCCTCCCGTCCACGACAGGGATGGTGGCTGAAGGGCCGAGATAAGTACCCGCCAAGTGCGCGTCAGCATTGTCGTCTATCCTGTTGTGTGACCACGCCCTGTCACCCGGAAAGTCCTCTGCCGTCTTTCTGAGTATGTCTGATTTGAGCCCCAACTCGTCCTCATTGACTATTATAGCGCTTGTCGAGTGGGTAGTGAAGACCACACAGAGCCCTGCGGTGATCCCGCTCTCGGTCACAGCACCTTGGACGCCCTTGGTGATGTTGATTAACTCCCTCCTCATCCCCGTGTCTAGGACCAAGTGCTTTGTGAACGCCCTCAGATTTGACACCAGAAATAATTAGGCAAAGGTGGCGTAAAAAGTTGAGGCTTGTCCATCAGAGCTCGAGCACGTTGCGCAGGTCCGCAACGATCTTTGCAAGATCTTCAACCGCGGCAGAGATCAGCTCTTCGCCCTTCTCCTTGGTCGCCTTCTTAGCATCGCCGGTGAGCGCGATCTCATAGAGCCTCTCGTCTATCTTCTTCGAGTACACCTTCACTTCTGGGTATGTAACCTCGTGCCTGCCCGCAAGGTATATGTTGACCTTGCTCTCGTCTACTGCCAGCATCGCGCTCGTCTCGTCCTCCCCTGCATGGCCGGGTGAAGAGAAGAGGTCTTTCTTGCCAGTCCCGAGGTCCTTCCACCAATCGAGCACTGCCACGGAGAGCCCCGTCCTGCTGGTTGCCTGCCTGGCTGCCATCTGTATCGGTGTAGCGTTCCCCCCGTGACCGTTCAGGACAACGACGAGCCTAATGCCATTGCGCCAAGCCTCCTCGAGGACGCATTCAATGTACTTGAAGAGGATCTCTGAGTCGATGTCGAAGGTCCCGGGGAATCCGCGCATTGCGTGGCAGGATCCATAATATATAGTCGGCAGCACGATCGCACTGGTCAGCTCTGCGGCCCTCCGGGCAATGTGCTCGGGCAGCTCACTGTCCGTGCCCAGGGGGAGATGGTCGCCGTGCCTCTCTATGCTTCCGACAGGGAGTATTGCGACATCCTTATCCACTCTCTCAAAGTCAAACCCATTCATGTCCTTTAGGATCATCGCGGTAAACCCTCTGCGATAGCTCTGCAAACGGGCATATAAAAAAGGCACCGTTCAGGCTAAAATTTTGGAACACAAGGTAATATATCGGTCGGCGCTGGTTATTAATTGAGGACTGCTTATGGTAAAGATCGGCATCATTGGGAAGACCAACGCCGGCAAGACGACCCTCTTCAATGCGATCACGATGATGAACGCAGAGGTCTCTAACTACCCGTTCACCACGAAGGATCCGAATGTAGGCGTCGGATACGTCAAGACGGCGTGCATGTGCAAGGAGCTCGGGGTGAAGGACAATCCCCAGAACTCTGTGTGCATGGATGGCTGGCGTTTCATCCCCGTAGAGGTGGTGGATCTGCCTGGCCTCATCAAGGGGGCATCCGAGGGCCTTGGGCTCGGCACCCGCTTCCTGTCTATCGCAGCCCAGGCAGATGTGATCCTGCATGTCGTGGACGCCTCGGGGAGCATAAATGCGAAGGGGGAGATCTGCGAGCCGGGTATGGGATCGCCCTTGGCCGACTATTACGACATCGAGGAAGAGCTTGTGAAGTGGTACACGAAGAACCTTCTGGAGAACGCCGACAAGGTGAAGAGGGCGCTTCAGAACAAGGCGATCACCCTTCCCGCGGCGCTTTATGACATCCTCTCAGGGATAAAGGTCACCTATCCACAGATCCAGGAGGCCCTCTCCAAGACCAGGCTAGAGGGCGTGCCTTTCGAGGACTGGGAAGAGGAGGAGTTCAGGGCCTTCGCGACGGAGATAAGGTACCTCTCTAAGCCGACGCTTATAGTCGCGAACAAGATGGACAGGCCCGTGGCAGAGAGGAACCTGAACGGGCTCGTTGAGACATTCGGCAGGAGCTTTGTGATCCCTGTTTCCGCAGAGGTGGAGCTCCTGCTGAGGCGAGCCGAGAAGGCGGGGGCAATATCGTACACGCCTGGTGACGAAAAATTCGTCGTCAAGGACGCGAGCAAGCTCACGCCCAAACAGAAGTGGGCACTCGAGTACGTACAGTCAAGGGTCTTCGACAAATGGCTCCGGACTGGGGTCGACCTTGCAGTGACGACCGCTGTGCTCAAGCTCCTCAGGATCAACGTCGTCTACCCTGTCGAGGACGCGAAGAAGTACTCGGACAGGAAAGGGAACGTCCTCCCTGACGCATACCTGATGCCGCAGGGATCCACGCCAAAGGACCTTGCCAGGCAGATCCACTCCGAGCTCTATGAAAACTTCCTTTACGCAATCGACTCTGTGAGTGGGATCAGGCTCCCCAACGATTACGAGCTGCGTGACCGTGATGTTATCACGATAGTCACAACCCGGAAGAGGAAATCCTGAAAACCAATTTTTATTAATCCTAGCCCTAATTATTTTCAAAAGGGATAGCTTATGGAATATGCGATAAGGTACAAACCTTCATACGCGATGGCCGTCCTGAAGCTGAAGGATGGGGAGTCCGTTGTGGGGGAGTCTGGCGCAATGACTTACATGACCCCGAACATCGAAGCCCGCACGCGGACAAGGTCAGGCATACTTGGATCGCTCGGCCTGAAGCTGCTCGGGGGGCAATCCTTCTGGGTTACCGACTACTCTGCGAAGGGCGGTCCGGGCGAGGTCGCTTTCGTGTCCGCCCCTCTGGGGGACATCGAGCACCTCGCGCTCGACGGGAAGAATGGCTGGATCATACGGAAGGAGTCGTACGTCGCATCCTCGCCCACCGTCGACCTGGACGTCAAATGGGAAGGGTTCTCGAGGGGGCTGTTCGGTCAAGGTCTATTCATGATAAAAACCTCAGGAACTGGCGATCTCTTCATCAACACGTTCGGTGCGATAGACCGGCACACGTTGGGGCCGGGCGAGCAGCTGATCGTGGACAACTTCCACCTGGTCGCATTAAACAACACGTGCACGTACAGGGTCGAACGCTTCGGAGGAATGAAGGAGACATTGCTCAGCGGCGAGGGTCTGGTCACCCGGATAACGGGGCCCGGGGAGATCCTACTACAGACAAAGAACCCGAGGGAATTCGCAGACTGGATATGGACCCTGATTGAGCCGCGCGTCCAGTCCAGAGCAAGATGAAGGTGCCCTTCTTGGAAGAGACTGCCTCATCCTCCCGAATTTTTTCCGGCAGGG
>JARYLH010000010.1 GCA_029907755.1 Candidatus Methanosuratincola sp. | reverse complement strand
GGGAGATTGACCTCAGGACGGAAGAGTACGCCAGAGAAGGCAGCTGCATCCTCGAGGGCAGACTCGTATCTTGGTTCTCAGGGAGCGTCCCAAAGCTGAGCTTTTACCTCACGGCCCCCTTCGAGGTCAGGGCCCGCCGGATAGCGGAGCGGGAGGGGATTCCTATCGAGGAAGCGGTCGCGAAGACGAAGGAGCGGCAGGAGAGCGAGAGGCAGCGCTACCTCTCGATATACGGCATCGACATCTCCGACCTCTCGGGGTATGATTTTGTCGTCAACACATCCATCTGGGGCAAGGATGAGATCGTCGCTTTGCTCAGATCCGTGATAGACCTCTATCTCATGACCCATTTCGGCAGGAGATAAGATAAATAGAGCAGGGGACAAATTTCGTGATGAATGGTGCGTCCTTTTGAACGACGAGTTCCTAGTCAAGGCCGAAGAGCCGTCAGGTCCATCGCACGGGTGGGCACCTAGGGAAAGGCCAATTAGCGAATACCTCGCCACGGGCGTGATTAACCTGGACAAGCCTCCTGGTCCGAGCAGCCACGAGGTCGTGGCTTGGGTCAAGCGCCTACTCTCGCTTAGCCGAGCCGGTCACGGGGGGACCCTGGATCCGAAGGTGAGCGGCGTACTCCCGATCACCCTCGAGAGGGCAACCAGGATAATCTCGTTCGTAATGCGGTCTGGGAAGGAGTACGTCTGCATCATGGAGCTCCACGAGGACGTTGCGAGGGAAAGGCTCGAGGCTGCCATAAGCGAGTTTATCGGACCAATATACCAGCTCCCACCTGTGCGTTCTGCAGTGAAGCGAGCCCTCAGGGTCAGGAACATCTATTCGATAGACGTCATGGAAAAGGACGGCAAGTACGTCCTATTGAGAGTCAGCTGCGAGGCTGGGACCTACATCAGAAAGCTCTGCCACGATCTAGGCGAGGTCTTGGGCGTGGGTGCCCACATGCGCGAGCTCCGGAGGACGCGTGCAGGGCCTTTCAAGGAGGATGAGGGCCTCCACACGCTCCACGAGCTCCTGGATGCGATCACGCTCTGGAAGGAGAGGGGGGACGAAAACGCCCTCAGGTCAGTCGTCTCACCCATCGAGGAATTCATAGGGGGCTTCCCCAAGGCGTTCATCAGGGACTCTGCGGTGGACGCCATATGCCATGGGGCAAGCCTTGCGGCGCCAGGCCTACTCAAAATAAGCAAGGGCGTCAAGCCCGGAGACGCCCTGTGCATAATGACCGGGAAAGGCGAGCTCGTGGGGATTGCAAAGGCGAGGCTCAGCAGCGAGGAGTGCATCCGATCCGAAAGCGGGATCATAGCCGACACCGAAAGGATAGTCATGGAGCCAGGGACTTACCCGAAGGGTTGGAGATCGGGTGAGTGATTTGGATCAGCACGCTAGCCACTACTACGACTCTAGGCCAGCGCAGCCCAAAAGGCGCTTTTTCATAAGGCTGAATATCAGGGGGCAGTTCCTTGAGTTTGCCAGCTCGAGCGGGGTCTTCTCAAAGGACAAGGTTGACTTGGGGACCCTCGTTCTCATAGACAGCCTGGAGCTGCCTGATTCAGGCGAAGTATTGGACATGGGGTGCGGCTACGGTGCGATTGGGATAGCCATTGCAAAGCTTTACCCCGCGGTTAAAGTCACGATGGTTGACGTAAACCCTGCCGCCGTGAAGCTGGTCAGGGAGAACATCGAGAGAAACGACGTCCAGAACGCCGAAGTCCTGCGCAGCGACTTGTACTCGATTCTGGAGGGGAGGCTCTTCGACGCAATCGTCTCGAATCCGCCCTTGGCTGCAGGCTACAGGACGATCTTCCCGATGATCGAGGGGGCCTTCAGCCACCTCAAAGAGGGCGGTTTCCTGCAGATCGTTCTCCGAAAAGGAGTCAACGCGATCCCAAGGAAGATGGAAGATGTTTTCCAAAACGTATCGACCGTCTCAAAAAAGAGCGGATACAGGGTCTTCAGATCCCTCAAGATCGCTCCCAGCAATGCTAAAATGAGGGATCTGCGCAATTGACCGTCGGGGAAAAGCAAAAAAATATCCGCCTCCATTTGGTTAGGGAGGTACGGGCCGAGGTATCCTAGCCTGGTAGGGAGCAATCCCATAGGGGCTCATGCCTGGAGAAGGCTAGGGCTCTTCCTGAGAGCTTGTGACTCGTAAGGGTCTCGGGGGTTCAAATCCCCCCCTCGGCGCCATCCCATGCCCGCATTTCCTTTCCGCCGCGTCAAACCTTTGAACTCGAACGATGTTTTGTAGGGGGTTTACGTGAGGTTCTGCCCTGTCTGCGAGGCGTTAGAGTTAAATACTTTCATATTATTCTTTATTTGCCTTTAAGAAGGGGATGCGTCTATTGAGTTCCTCATACAGACACATAGTCAGGCTGATCGATACCGACCTAAAGGGGGAGGAGAAGGTAGGGTACTCCCTGAGCAGAATAAGGGGTATCGGAATCAATATGGCATACGCACTTACTCGGAGCTGCGGGGTCGATCCCGAGGCCCGTGTCGGCTACCTCCAGGACAGCGATATCAAGCGGCTTGAGGAGGCGCTATCAAGCATCTCGTCCAAGTTCCCGAGCTATATGCTGAACAGGAGGAAGGATCCCTTCACCGGTCAGGACCAGCACCTGCTCGGCTCAGACTTGGTGGTTGGCATAAAGTCAGACATAGACCTCATGAAGAAGATGCGGAGCTGGAGGGGCGTCAGGCACTCACTGGGGCTGAAGGTCCGCGGGCAGTGCACGAGGACCACTGGAAGGTTCGGTCCGTCTGTCGGTGTGGCCAGGAAAGCCGCAGCCGCGGCTGCAGGCGGCTCGCAGGAATCCAAGCAGTAGGTGATCTGAGATGGGTGATCCAAAGAAGAGCAGGAGGAAATGGCAAGGTCCGAGGCATCCTTGGAGGAAGGAAAGCCTTGTCTCAGAGCTTGCGCTCTTGGGCAAGTATGGTCTCAGGAACAAAAGGGAGCTCTGGACAGCCGAAACCAAGCTGAAGTCTTTTAGGGAACGTGCCAGCGAGATCCTCGCCATCGAAGACCCTGAGGTCAGGGAGGCTGAAGAGAAGAAGCTGGTTAAGAGGCTCGCAGCACTCGGCCTTCTGAGCGAGGAAGCTGTCCTCGACAACGTTCTGGGCCTCGGCGTCGAAAACATCCTGGAAAGGCGGCTCCAGAGCGTGATCCTGAAACTCGGATTCGCCGCAACTCCCTACCAGTCAAGGCAGCTCATAGTGCACGGTCATGTGCTACTCAATGGGCGCAGGGTAACGTCACCTGGTTATCTCGTCAATAGGGATGACGAGCCGAAGCTAACTTGCGATATCAAGCTGACCTCGCCCGAGGCAGCTCCACAGGAGGCATAGGGATGTCAAGGATCGACAAAGGTATGAAGTGGGGAGTCGCTAACATATACAGCTCTTACAACAACACAATCGTTCACATCACCGACCTGACGGGTGCCGAGACCGTGGCATTCCAGTCGGGCGGCAGGATCGTCAAGGCTGACCGCGAGAAGCCCTCACCGTATGCGGCCATGGTCGCTGCGACAAGGGCCGCACAGGAGGCACTCGAGAAGGGGGTAAGCGGCATCCACATTAAGGTCAGGGCTCCAGGCGGTCACAAGAGCAAGACACCCGGACCCGGTGCCCAGGCGGCCATTAGGGCTTTGGCAAGGGCCGGTCTGATGATCGGAAGGATAGAGGACGTGACCCCAATACCACATGACACGACCAGAAGGCCAGGTGGAAGGAGGGGAAGGAGAGTCTAAAAAGAAGGCTTAAATACCTTCTTTATTCTTTCACTTCAAAACCCGTATTGGAGGTCAATGTGCATGGACGTTGAAGTTCTCGGCAATGTCGGCACGCGGTTCAGGATCATCGCAAGGGGCGTGGATCCCTCGTTCATAAACGCCATCAGGAGGACCGTGATGGCTGAGGTAACCGTCCCAGCCGTCGACAAGGTGTTCATAGCCGAGAACTCGGGTGTCCTGTATGATGAGATACTCGCCCACAGGGTCGGGTTGGTGCCACTCAAGGGCGGTGAGGGGCTAGTCCTCCCCTCTGAATGCGACTGCGGCGGTAAGGGGTGCCCGCGCTGCGAAGCGATCCTGACTCTTGAGGTCGAGGCGCCGGAAGACGCCTATACCGTTTACTCAGGTAGGCTCAAGCCTGAGGGATCAGTTTTCGTTGCGAACAACGACATCCCGCTCGCCGTTCTGAACAAGGGGCAGAAGATCGCCTTGGAGGCGCACACACGGCTCGGCTCCGGAAGGGAGCACGCCAAGTGGCAGCCCGTTTCGGGTGCGGTGGTCAAATACGAGCCGATTATCACGGTTGACGCGAAGAAGTGCTCGCTCTCGGCCAAATGCGTGCAGGCCTGCCCGAAGAAGATACTTGCCGTCGAGGGGAGCGATTTGAAGGTCACCTCAGTCTGGGACTGCACCCTCTGCAAGGAGTGCGTGGAGGCTTGCCCCAATGGGGCGATTTCAGTGTCGTATAACCCTGCAAATGCGATGCTGATGCTCGAGAGCGAGGGATCGATGTCCCCGCAGGATCTCATTTTCGCTGCATGCGACGTTCTGAAGGATAAATTCGAATCGATTAGGATTGCGCTTGAAAATACAAAGGAGGCATCTTAAATGAAGAGGACATTACCAACAAACCCTAAGACTAGGCGTTTGATAAGGCTACTCAGACGCGCTTCAAGGTCAAGCAATGTCGGAGTCTGGAGGGATCTGTCCGAGCTGCTCTCAGTCCCGACTAGGAAGAAGATCTCTGTCAATGTGAGCAAGATCGACAAGTTCGCCAAGGAAGGGGAATTCATAGCAGTCCCTGGAAAAGTGCTTGGCTTCGGAAACATCTCCAAGAAAGTCGACGTGGCTGCCCTGTCCTTCAGCCCTTCGGCGAGGGATAAGATAACTAGCGCCGGAGGCAGGGCGATCTCACTCGAGTTGCTTTTGAACCTCAATCCGAGGGGAAGAGGGGTAAGGATACTGAGGTGACATGAATTGACCGAGGTAATTTACATAGACGGTAGCGGACTGAGGCTCGGGAGGGCTGCCTCGAAGATAGCCAAGCATCTGATGGCAGGGGATAAGGTAGTTGTGGTCAACGTGGATAAGGTAGCCGTCTCAGGGGATCGGGACTCTGTGATGAGCAAATACGAGCGGTGGATGGCCATAAGGACCCTAAAGAACCCGGAGGAGGTCGGGATGAAACAGCACCGCTCCCCAGATCGCCTCTTCCACAGCGCCGTCAAGAACATGCTTCCTAAAACCCCATCGGGGAAGGCTGCGCTGAAGAGGCTTAAGGTCTTCATCGGGACCCCGGGAGAGTTCGCGAATGCCCAATTCAAGACAATTGATGAAGCGCACGTCAGGAACCTGCGGGGTCCTTATATGGAGCTTGGCGAAGTATCGAAAAGTCTAGGATGGTCTGTGCAATGAGCGAGAAAGTAGTCGTTGTCAGCGGGAAAAGGAAGACTGCCGTTGCAAGGGCAGTTGCCACCAAGGGGACCGGAAAGATCTACATAAACAACACCCCAATAGAAATCATGAAGCCAGAGCTGGTTAGGATGAAGGTCATAGAGCCCCTCCTCGTCGCCGGGGCAGAGTACGCCAATGCGATAGACATCGACGTAAAGATAGAGGGCGGCGGCGTGATGGGCCAGGCGGAGGCTGCCAGGGTCGTAATAGCGAACTCCTTGGCCGAAATATTCGGCGAGTCCCTCAAGGGCAAGCTGATGGCATACGACAGGAGGATGCTTGTCGAGGATCCCAGGAGGACCGAGCCGAAGAAGTTCGGCGGCTACAGCGCCCGAAGAAGGAAGCAGAAGTCTTACAGATAAGGTGTCGTTATGATCATCCCGGTCCGGTGCTTCACCTGCGGCAAGGTTATTGCCGATAAATGGGAAGCGTTCAATGAACGGGTGGGGAAGGGCGAGAACCCTGCCAAGGTGTTGGACTCTCTGGGGATCGAGCGGTACTGCTGCAGGCGCATTTTCCTCTCGCATGTTGACCTCGTCGGCGAATCGCTCAAGTTCTCGGTGAGGGACAAGGAAGGAAAAATATAAAAGCTCTTATCGTTTTCACAGATTTGCACCATTGGGGAGTAATTGCATGGCGACTATTGAAGCTGCTGACCTGTTGTTGCCGCTCGAGGTTTACCTTGCGGCTGGGATACATATCGGCACTCATGTAAAGACCAACGATATGCGCCCCTTCATATACCGCGTCAGGCCCGACGGCCTGTACGTCTTGGATGTAAGGAAGACGGATGAGCGCATCCGGGTCGCCTCAAAGTTCATAGCGAAGTTCGCGCCCGAGAGCGTTTACGCGACTTCGGCGAGGCAGTATGGGTTCAAGCCCGTTGAGAAATTCTCCTCCATGATAGGGGGGAAGAGCCTGACTGGGCGGTTCATACCTGGCACATTCACAAATCCGAAGCTCTCCAACTACTGCGAGCCTAAGCTGCTCGTCGTTACCGACCCGAGGGCAGACTGGCAGGCAATGGTCGAGGCTGCAGAAGTCGGCATACCCGTGGTCGGCCTCTGTGACACTGACAACCGGGCCCAGCTGATGGACTTGGTCATTCCGATCAACAACAAGGGAAGGAAATCCATAGCCCTTGCATACTGGCTCCTGACCAGGCAGGTGCTCCGGGAGAGGGGTGCCCTGGGTCCGGCAGAAGACCTCCCTGCTACAATCGACGACTTCGAGTCGAAGGTCCTAGTCGCAGAGGAGGAGTACGGGGGAGACTACAGTCTTGAGGGATAGGCATCCCTCAGTCTCCGGCTCCTTTTACGAAGCTGACCCTGCTGCCCTCGAATCGCGGATAAAATGGTGTTTCCTGCATAAGGTCGGCCCCGGCAAACTGCCGTCAAAGCCCGTTTCCTCTGAGAGGAAGATCTGCGCACTCATCTCGCCGCACGCTGGCTACATCTACTCGGGCCCCGTAGCCGCTCACGGCTTCTTCGAGGTCTCGAAGGAACCGCCACCCGATACGGTCGTGCTCATCGGGCCCAACCACACTGGAATGGGGGCCGCGGTCTCGGTCTGGGAAGGGGGCGACTGGCTGACCCCGCTCGGGCGAGTCAGGGTTGACCAAGACGTCTCCAGGTCGATAGCGACGTCTGGGGCAGCGGAGCCAGACTCAGACGCTCACGAATACGAGCACTCTGTGGAAGTCCAGATCCCATTCCTCCAGTACGTCTTCGGATCCGGGTTCAGGATCGTGCCGATCTGCATGATGCTCCAGGACTTCGAAACCTCTAGGGAGCTCGGGGAAGCAATCGCCGCTGCTGTCAGGGGAAGATCGGCTCTGCTCATAGCGAGCACAGACTTCTCGCACTACGTTCCATACAAATCGGCATACGCCCGGGATTCGCTCGTGATCGAGGAGATCCTCGGGATGAACCCCAAAGGGGTGGAGGAGGTCGTCAGGAGCAAAGAGATCACGATGTGCGGCCCCGGTCCAGTTATGGCCGTCATGGCCGCTTCGCTCGCACTAGGGGCAGACCGCTGCAGAAAGCTCTGTTATGCGACCTCGGGTGACACCTCCGGGCCAAAGGGCGATGTCGTCGGCTACGGGTCATTCTCAATCGAGTTCAAGTAGGGCGGGCATCTCAGGTCATTCAAAACGGATCAAAAACTCGGGCGAAAGCCTTAATCTGACCGGGTGGTTAGGTCTACTATGGATGCGATCAGGCTTGACGTCCCTTTCACAGTCCCGCTTCTCGGGGAGGCGTTTGTCGAGGCCGGAACCCCCCTGCTTACCGCTGCCCTGGGATTCTCTTGGCGCGTGACTGTCAAGAAGTCCGGCTCTCAGAAGCTCTCCATCCCGATAAGCTCCCCGAACCTCAACAAAACTCTCTCAAAGTTCCTCGCCTCCCAGGGGCTCGACGGTCGTTACTCTATATCCGGCCCGCACGAGGGCGGACCTGACCAGGACTTCGTGAATGCTGCAGCCCTGCTGTACCTGACCGAATGCGACGAGATTGAGGAGAATCTGCCCCAGCTACTGAAGAAGGCAGGGCCATGGGACTTCGTGACTGCGGCGAGGGCACTGACATCCCTTTCGGGCGGTGTCGTCGCAAGCAGGCAGGGCGAGGGATTCCTTTCGATCGAGTCCACCGCATCTGGCCCGATCTGCCTGAGGATCCTCCAGGGGAGGCGCCTTGATGAAAGCCCTGTTTCTAGGTTCTCTAGAGCGTTCCCAGCGCTCTCAGACCCCATGTGGCACCTCTTGGCGCACCTGGTCCTGGAGGGTGTCAATGCTATCCAGAGGAGCGACCTGTCTTCCTTAGGGAGGGCGTTCTCCCTAGAGGCCTCCCTTCTGTACGCAACTGGGCAGATTGCATTGTCCGATCTCCAAAGGATCTCGGAGATACGTTCCCTTGGCAGCAAGATCATTGTCTCCCCAACGCTTGTGGCGGACGTCGCGATCCCAGCAGAGGATGCCCTCCCAGACGACTTCCAGGTCGTGCACTTCTCCTACGAGGGGGTGAAAGAGATTGAGGGCTGACTTGGTGATCAAGCTGGGCGGGAGCGCAATAACCCAAAAGGACACGCCTTATAGCCCTAACCTTGCTGTGATAGACCGGATCGCTGATGAGTTCTCTTCTTCCTGGAGAGCGGGGCGTGTCCTGCTAGTCCACGGCGGGGGGTCCTTCGGGCACCGTGCCGCAATAAAATACGTCGATGGGGGCAGCAAATTGTTCAGCCCAAGAGGGATTGCTGAGACCAGGCATGCGATGCACCGCCTAACATCTATCCTTGCCGAAAGCTTCTTGGAGAAGGGGGTGCCCTTTTTCGCTATCGACCCTTCCGCATGCTTCTTCTACGAAGAAGCGGACAGCAAGCCAAGTTTGGGATACTCCCTCCGACCGGTTGAGCTGGCACTTTCGGCAGGCCTCCTCCCATCGCTGGGAGGGGACGTCGTCCTCTCGAGCCAGGGGCATGGGCGGATCCTCTCCGGGGACACGATCGCACGCATCCTGGCGCTGGCCAGCTCGGCGAGGCTACTCGCCTTCGGGACCGATGTCGATGGGTACCTTGAAGGCGGAAAGCATCTCGGGAAAATAGGTCGGGGGGAGCTCAAGGAGATCATTGCCGCGGCCAAAGGCAGGAGCAACGACGTGACCGGTGGAATGGCGGGCAAGTTAAGCGAGGTCGGCGAGTACCTCTCATCAGGAGGGGAAAGGGCACTCATCTTCAACGCCACCCGCCCTGGGATCGTCGCGCGCCTGCTTCGCGGCGAAGAAGTGGAAGGGACATATATAGATTGAAGCAGAATGAAGAGATGTCAAAAGGCGTTATGATATGATCTCCGACAGGAAGCTGAAGCACCTCGAGATATGCAGGGACATGGACGTCGGCCCCAGGCGGAAGACCACGCACCTGGAGGACATCGAGCTCGTCCACCTCGCAACGCCAGAGCTCGACCTCCCGGACCTCGACCTCTCAACGGTCTTCCTAGGGAAGCGACTCTCGGCGCCGCTAATCATCTCCGCAATGACGGGAGGGCACCCGTCAACGAAGAGGATCAACGAGAGCCTCGCCAAGGCGGCCTCTGAGCTGGGGCTGGGTATCTGCGTGGGTAGCCAGAGGGCGGCCCTTGAGGATCCATCGCAGGAAGGAACGTTCCGTGTGGTTAGAGACGTGTCGGGCGAGATGCTTGTGATCGCAAACATTGGGGCGGCACAGCTCCTTTCCTCTGAGCGCCTTTCCCTCGCCAAGAGGGCAGTCTCGATGATCGGGGCCGATGCCATCGCCGTGCACCTAAACCCGCTCCAGGAGCTCGTCCAGCCGATGGGTGACACCAGGTACCGAGGCGTCTTGTGCGCGATACGCGATATCGCGAGCGAACTGGGGGTGCCCGTTGTAGCCAAGGAGACCGGATGCGGCATATCGAGGGAGGTGGCAAGGGGGCTCTTGGAGTCCGGAGTCTCTGCCATTGAGGTCGCCGGCGCAGGCGGCACCAGCTGGGCAGCTGTCGAGTACTACAACGCTCAGAGCAAGGGTGAGCGGTTGAAGGCAGAGGTGGCCGAAACCTTCTGGGACTGGGGGATCCCAACTGCGATGAGCATATGCGAGATCCGCTCGCTCAAAAACCCAGTAACCATAATCGCCTCGGGGGGCATAAGGAACGGTCTGGACATCGCGAAGTCGATAGCCTTGGGCGCTGACCTTGCCGGAGTGGCCAGGGAGCTCTTAATGCCTGCATTCAAAGGTCACCGAGAGGTGGCTGCGAGGCTCGAACGGATGATCCACGAGCTGAAGGCAGCAGCCCTGCTGACAGGCGCTCGCGACATCAACTCGCTCAAGTCAGTCCCCATCGTACTGAGCGGGGGGCTTTTAAACTGGATCAGGCAGAGAGGGCTTGGTGTTCATCAAAATGATTGAGGCAGAGATGGCGTCAGTGGCCAAGGAAGTTGGGGCTTTCATAGATTCGATGCTCGGGAAGAAAGACACCCTATTCAAGTCCGCCTACCACTTGCCGTCCCACGGCGGGAAGAGGATGCGCCCTTACCTTGTGGTGAAGTCCTGCGAGGCAGTAGGCGGCGAGAGGGGGTCAGCGATCGCACCGGCAGCCGCTGTCGAGCTTCTCCACAACTTCACGCTAGTCCATGATGACATAATGGACAACGACACAATGCGGCGCGGAGTACCTACGGTCCACGTGATCTGGGGGACCCCGACCGCAATACTCGCAGGCGATCTCCTCTTCGCCGAGGCGTTCCAAGCAATGCTGAGGAGCACGCTCGATGACAGAAAGGCAAGGGCGGCGGCCTCTGCTCTCGCTGAAGCCGCGGTAAGGCTCTCGATTGGCCAGTTCCAGGACATGTCCTTCGAGGAGAGGGACGAAATAACCGAGGAGGAGTACTTGGAGATGATCTCGGGAAAGACCGCAGCGCTCTTCCGGGCGTGTGCCGAGATCGGGGCGATCGCCGGAGGGGGAAGCGAGGATAGCATCGCGAAACTCGGGGCGTACGGATGGAACCTTGGCATGGCTTTCCAGATATTCGACGACTATCTGGGCATCACTTCGAAGGAGGAAGAGCTTGGCAAGCCCGTAGGGAACGATCTGAGGGAGGGCAAAAAGACGCTGATAGTGATCAAGGGGATGCAGACCCGTTCCAGGGACATGGTAAAGTCCCTCCTCGGGAACAAAAATGCGACCCAGGCACAGCTAGCGAGCCTCATTTCCTCCCTTGAGGGGGATGGTGTCTTGGGCTACGTCAGGGGTAAGGCATTGGAATATGTCGAGGACGCAAAGAAGGCCATTTCCTCCCTGCCGGACTCTGGACCAAAGAAGTCCTTGGCTCAGCTCGTCGAATTCGCGGCAATGCGGAAGAAGTGAGGCGGGGGAAAGAGCACAACAAAAAGATAAGTGTTCCCTTGCACAATTGTCTCTCTCATAACAGGGGTGCATGCGTTGAACCAACCGTCCGAGGAAGACCGTCTGAGGAAGCTGCTCAGGAACCACGCACTGCTCAACGCTCTAAAGTACGGCGGGAAGGCAAACCCAAAAGCGGTTGCAGGCAAAGTCTTCTCAGAGGAGCCTGCACTCAAGTCGAGGGCCGCCGAAGTCTTCCGCTTGGCTGAGGAGGTCTCTGCTGAGGTCAACGCCATGCCGCCAGAGGCACAAAGGGCGCTGGTCGAATCGGCTGGGCTTTCTACAGCTAAAGAGAAACCGAAACCCCAGCTGCACCTGCTCCCCCCGCTCCCCAATGCCGAAAGATACCCGAGGATCCACGTCAGGTTTGCGCCTAACCCAGACTCGGTCATACACCTCGGGAACAGCCGTGCCGCCATCCTCAGCGATGAATATGCAAAGATCTACAACGGGTCCTTCACCCTCCGGTTCGAGGACACGTCCCCTTCAATCAAGCCGCCCCAGCCAGAGGCATACGAGGCGATCAAGGAGGACTTGAAGTGGCTGGGGGTGCGGTGGGACAACGAAGTCATCCAGTCCGACCGCCTCCAGATATACTACGAGTACGCTGAGAAGCTGCTGAGGATAGGCGGGGCTTACATATGCACGTGCCCTGCAGAGCGGTTCAAGGAATTCGTGTCCCAGCGGAAGCCGTGCCCGTGCAGGGATCTCCCCGTCGAAGAGCAGGTGTCCAGGTGGGAGGGCATGCTTGACGGGAGCATAAGGAGGGGTGGCGCGGTCATGCGCGTGAAGACCCTCCTCGATCACCCTAACCCTGCCATAAGGGACTGGCCCGCGATGCGCATAGACACTAAACCCCACCCGAGGATTGGGTCGAGGTACCGTGTCTGGCCTCTTTACAACTTTGCCTCGGGGATAGACGACCACCTCTTGGGGATAACGCACATCCTCAGGGGGAAGGAGCACGAGGTCAACATGGCGCGCCAGAAGTTCATGTATGATTACTTCGGGTGGGAGTACCCTGAAGCGATTCACTACGGGCGCCTGAAGATCGAGGGCACCGTCCTGAGCAAGTCCAAGATAAGGGCTGGGATAGAGTCCGGGATCTACGAGAGCTGGGACGATCCCCGTCTAGGCACGATCTCCGCCCTGCGGAGGCGCGGTTTCCTGCCCGAGACCATACGGCGCCTGATCTTGGAAGTCGGCGTCAGGCCGTCGGAGGCAACGATCAGCTGGGAGAACCTTTCATCAATAAACCGCAAGCTCCTTGACCCCGTATCGAAGCGGTATGTATTCGTCGCTGATCCAAAGGCGATCCTCGTCGAAGGGATCGATAGGGACTTCGAGGTCAGCATCCCTTTGCATCCGGACCATCCCGAGTGGGGCTCAAGGCACTTCAAGATAGGCCCAGGATCCAGGATAATCGTGCCCTCCTCGGATCTGATCGGCGAAAAAAGGAGCCGGTATCTGCGCCTGATGAACCTATTCAACATCGAGGTTACCTCAGACGGTGGCTGCAGGTTCCACAGCGAGGGGGTATCCGAAGCCAGATCGCTCGGGGCGCCGATCATACAATGGCTGCCTGAAGGGGTCGGGGTGCCGATCAGCGTGGTGAGGCCAGATGCCTCAAAGGAATCGGGTCTCGTCGACTCCGGCGTGCTCAACGAGGACCTCCCCCAGGCGTTCCAGTTCTACAGGTACGGGTTCGTGAGGGTGTGCAGGTCGGGCGGTGCCCTGATCGGGTACTTTGCGCACAACTGATCCGCCTGCTTACCACAAAGCTCATAAATACCCTCCCTTTTGTCTAATTGAAACAAGCGATGAAGACATCCGAGGTAAAGGATATGTCCAAGAAACCAATGTTTGTGAGGTTTGATGTGCCTCCAGAGATAATGGAGCGCGCTTATGAAGCGGTAAAATTGGCAAAAGAGGACGGGAAACTCAGGAAAGGTGCGAATGAGTCCACCAAGGCGGTCGAACGCGGGATAGCCAAGCTTTTGGTCATAGCTCAGGACGTTGATCCGCCTGAGATTGTTGCCCACCTCCCCCTGCTTGCGGAGGAGAAGAAGATCTCGTACGTTTATGTCGACTCGAAGGTGAAACTCGGCACTGCTGCAGGGATTGACGTCCCGTCGGCTGCCATCGCGATAGTCGAGCCGGGCAAGGGTAAGCCTCTGGTCGATGAGGTGGTCTCAAAGGTCTCTTCACTCAGGCTGAAGGGGACGCCTGAAGAGAAGGTCGAGGAACCGAAGCCGGCACCAAAGAAGGCAGAGGAACCTGCAGCTGAACCAAAGAAGGAAGAGGCTCCAAAGAAAGAGAAGCCCAAAAAGAAGGCAGCGAAGAAGGCACAAGGCGAAGCTGCGGAGACCACAAAAGAGGAAGCATAAGCCCCTGGTGATTCCCGATGAGCCGAGAAATGGGTGACGTCTCTCCTGCTGAAGTGATTCAGATTGTAGGCAGGACTGGCGTCACTGGCGAAGTGATTCAGGTCCGCGTCCGCGTCCTTGAAGGGAAGGACAAGGGGCGGATCATCACTAGGAATGTCAAGGGTCCTGTGCGGATTGGGGACATCCTGATGCTCAGGGAGACCGAGCGCGAGGCCAAGAAATTAATGCCAAGATGATTGGTTGGGTTGGGCTGATTCCATATGGTCAGAATCCAGAAATGTTCATTCTGCAGCTGCGAGATTCCCGTTGGGACTGGGCTGATGTACGTCAAGAATGACGGTACCATACTCAGATTCTGCTCCAGCAAGTGCCGCAAGAACATGCTCGAGCTGAAGAGGGTCCCCAGGGATCTCAAGTGGGCATCCTCCAAGGTGTAGGCAGATGATAGAGCGCACCTTTTCGATGATAAAGCCAGACGCGGTGCTGAGGGGGATAGTCGGCGAGGTCATATCCAGGATAGAAAAGAAGGGCCTCAAGATAGTCGGCATGAGGATGATTAGGGTCTCGGAAGACCAGGCGTCGCGGCTTTATGCAGTCCACAGGGAAAAGCCATTTTACGGGGAGCTCGTGTCCTTCATAAGGTCGGCGCCCGTCGTGGTGATGGCAATAGAGGGGGAGAGCGCCGTTTCCGTAATGCGCAGGCTCATAGGGTCAACCGACGCGAAGGAGGCATCCCCGGGCACTGTCAGGGGAGACTTCTCCTGCTCCAAGAGCATGAATGTGATACATGCCTCGGATTCGGTCGAGAATGCGCAGAAGGAACTTGCGATCTTCTTCGGAGAGGGCGCCGTCCTGGCGTATGAGCGCTTGGACGCAAAATGGGTGGCCTGACAGTCATTATCCCGCATGCCTCGCTTTCCCTTTTTATTTTTTGAAACGCTCCTTGAGGCAACATTCCGCATCATTTATGAGTGAGCTGGTCTTCTCTACTTTTGAGAATCCATTTCGGGGTGCCTCAGATGCCAATCCGACAGCCTATAGTCACTGTATTGGGACACGTTGATGTGGGCAAGACGCTGCTCCTCGACAAGATAAGGGGGAGCGCGGTGATGGCGCGCGAGGTTGGGGCCATGACCGTGGCTGCTTCGCCATGGTGGTAAACCCAGCACATCGGCGCCTCGTTCTTGCCAATCGATGTAATCGAGCGCTACTGCTCACCGGTAGTCAAGGGTTTCCAGATGAAGGTCACAATACCCGGGATCCTGGTGATTGATACGCCAGGTCATGAAGTTTTCACTAACCTAAGGGTGAGGGGCGGGTCGGTCTCTGACATAGCCATCCTCGTCATCGACATACTCGAGGGTTCAGAGAAGCAGACCGAGGAGTGCATCGAAATACTACGTTCCAGAAAGACCCCCTTCATCGTTGCAGCCAACAAAGTGGACAAGGTTCCGGGGTGGAAGCCATTCCCTGAAAAGCCCTTCTTCGAGTCCTACAAGGCACAGACAAAGGCTGTCCAGGAGAAGGTAGACGAGATGATATACAGGATTATTGGCGACCTGGCGAGGTACGGATTCGCATCTGACCGCCTCGACAGGATCCGCGACTTCACAAAGTCCGTCGCCATTGTCCCGACGAGCGCCGTCACTGGGGAGGGGATCCCCGAGCTCCTCGCCCTTCTCTGCGGACTTGTCCAGCAGTACCTCCTCAAGCGGCTTGACGTTTCATTGGGGCAAGGCAAGGGTGTAATCCTAGAGGCGAAGGAGGACCTGGGCATAGGGCACACAATAGACGTCATCCTCTACGACGGGTTGCTCGAACGCGGCGACAGGATCGTCGTCGGCGGGTTCAACGAGCCAATCGTGACCAAAGTGAGGGCCCTGCTGCTCCCGAAACCAATGAACGAGATAAGGGATCCGGAGGACAAGTTCCAATCGGTCGATAAAGTCGTCGCCGCAGTTGGGGTTAAGATAGTTGCCCCTGGGCTCGAGGGTGCTGTCGCGGGTGCCCCTCTGATTGTGGCCAACTCCGATGGCGAACTCGAATCTGCACTCAAGAGGATCCGCGAAGAGATGTCCGAGGTCAGGTTCTCCACGGATTCCCAAGGCATTGTAGTGAAAGCGGATACGCTCGGATCACTGGAGGCCCTTGTGAACTTCCTGAAGACCCAGCAGGTGCCTGTGAGGGTCTCCGATATCGGCCCTGTCTCGAAGCGGGATCTCATCGAGGCCACGATAGTCAAGAGGACGAAGCCTGAGTATGCGGCGATCGTTGGCTTCAACGTCAAGGTAACGCCAGAGGCCGAGGCTGAGGCAAAGGACAGGGGAATCCCCATATTCACCAGCAACGTCATCTATCACATCGTCGACGACTTCAAGGCCTGGTCGTCCAAGCTGATCGAGGAGATCGCCACGAAGGAGTTCAGCAGCCTGACGATGCCGGGGCTGGTCAGGATACTCCCCGGATGCGTTTTCAGGAAGAGCTCGCCCCCCATTTTCGGTGTCGAAGTGCTAGGCGGGAGGATAAAACCCGGTTACCAGCTCATGAAGGAGAACGGCGAGGTCATAGGCTCGATAATGCAGATACAGGACAGCGGGAAGAACCTGCAGGAAGCAAAGCGCGGTGATAATATTGCGATCTCAATGAAAGGCGACTTCATGGTCGGGAGGCAAGTACAGGAAGGCGAGAGCCTGCTGGTCTCGATCCCGGACAACGACCTTTACATACTGAGGGAGAAGTACAGGGACAGGCTTGGGGAAGACGAGCTAGGAATAATCGACAGGATAATGAAAATAAAATGGAAGTCGTCGGGATTTTAAATAATCCAGGCAGTTGCGCCCGCCACGCCGAGCCCCAGGGATCTGCGAAAGGGATATAAACTATCTTACACTTCGAACTGTGATCAACAGTCATTATCTCGGTGATGCATATTGGTAGAGTTCAAACTTGTGGTCTCAGACCCGTCTGATGGGACGTCGAAGACAGTTACAGTGTCCGATCCCCATTCGCAGGCGCTTATCGGCCTGAAGATCGGAGACACCGTAAACGGTGACCCCTTCGGTCTGGCAGGCGTCGAGCTCAAGATACTCGGGGGGACGGACCGGAGCGGGATCCCGATGCGCAACGACGTCCCGGGCGGTTCCAAGCGGAAACTCCTGCTCTCTTCGCCCCCTGGCTTCAAGTCACGCGAAGACGGCGAAAGGAAAAGGAAGCTCGTCAGGGGCAATATGATCACTGAAGACATTGTCCAGATCAATGCAGTTGTCGTGAAGAAAGAGGAAGCAGGGAAGAAGAGTGAGTAGCGCGAGCAGGCAGCCCGAGTGCAACATTGGTCTCACGGGGCATGTCGATCACGGTAAGACTACCGTGGTCTCTGCGCTCAGCGGGGTCTGGGCTGCCCACCATAGCGAGGAGCTTAAAAGGGGCATAACTATCAAGCTCGGCTACGCTGACACCGTCTTCAGGAAATGCCCGATGTGCCAAGAACCTGAGGCGTACACCGTTTCAGAGGTCTGCCCTGTCCATAATGTGAAGACCGAGGTGCTCCGGAAGGTTTCGTTTGTTGATGCCCCGGGTCACGAAAGCCTCATGGCTACGATGCTATCCGGATCGGCGCTGATGGATGGCGCTATGCTGATAATATCTGCCGCCGAGGATTGCCCGCAGCCCCAGACGAGGGAGCACCTCGTGGCGCTCGAGATCATAGGCGTTAAGAACATAGTCATCGTCCAAAATAAGATTGACGCAGTCGATCGCCAGAAGGTTCTGGAAAACTATAACCAGATCCTGAACTTCGTGAAGGGAACGATTGCAGAAGGGGCGCCAATAGTCCCGATATCTGCCCTCCACGGGGCAAACATCGACTACCTGATAAAGGTTCTCGAAGAGGCGATCCCAACGCCAAAGCGGGACCCGTCTAAGCCCGCCAGGATGTATGTGGCGCGCTCTTTCGACATAAACAAGCCCGGGACCCCGCCAGGTTCTCTACACGGCGGAGTGCTCGGGGGATCCCTGATCCAGGGCAAGTTCAGGGTGGGGGACGAGATCGAGATAAGGCCCGGGATAAAGGTCGAGCAGAGCGGCAAGGTCACCTATGAGCCGCTATTCACGAGGATCTCCAGCCTCATGTCTGGGAGCTCGGCAGTCGAGGAGGTAGGTCCAGGGGGGCTTGTCGGTCTGGGGACGTACCTAGATCCCGCACTCACCAAGGCTGACAACTTGGTGGGGAGCGTAGTCGGCAAACCGGGAACCCTTCCGCCCACCAGGACCGAGCTCAAGCTCAAGGTCAATCTACTAGACCGGGTTGTGGGCACAAAGGAGATGCAGAAGGTGGAGCACCTGAAGGCCAGGGAGAACCTGATGCTGGTCGTCGGTTCTTCAGTCACTGTTGGTCTCGTCAGCGCAGCCTACAAGGACGATGCGCAGCTTGTCCTCAAGCGCCCGGTCTGCGTAGAGGAAGGTGCGCGGGTTGCGATCAGCCGGATGCTGGCCAACCGTTGGCGGCTGATAGGATATGGTTTTGTCCAGTGATAACAAGGGCTTAGTGATCTTGGACACAAACATACTCATCTATTCCGCCTCAAAGCCCTTCAATCTGGAATCCGAGATGAGGCGGATGGGATTTTCCAGGATTACCGTCCCATCGTTCGTGCTAGATGAGCTAAGCTCGATCGGGAGGAGCTTTGACAAGCGGGGGAAGTTCGCAAGGCTTGCCCTCCAAATCGCCCGGCATTTCGAGAGGGTGGAATCCGAAGTGGCAGGGGCCGATGTCGACGAGAAGATCCTGCGGCTGGCAAAGGAGATGGGATGCGCGGTGGCTACTGCAGATGCAGCGCTTCGGAGGCGCTTGTCGTCAGAGGGGATACGCGTCCTCCTCCTCAAGGGTCGGATGATCATCGATCCAGATGGATGATTTGCAGGCTGCCTAAGCGCTCAGAAAATAGATCGTTCCGAAAAGCTGTTTCCACTTTACAGCAAGTTTTTATATGTCTTCGAATAGCCTTTACCATAATCATGGTTTTAAGGTGATTGCAGTGTACAAGCTTCTTCACATCAACGACGTCGTCCGGATCCCGCCCGATAAATTTGGGCAGCCGCTCGAGCAGGTCGCTTCCGAGGTCCTGCGCTCTACATATGAAGGGGTGGTCATGCGGGAGTTCGGCGCAGTCCTTGCTGTACTCAACGTCAGCGTCTCGAATGTGGGCAAGATACTCCCCGGTGACGGAGCAATATTCCACCGCGCCTCGTTCGACCTCCTGGTCTACTCGCCCATGATTCAAGAGGTGGTAGAGGGCGAGGTCGTCGAGGTCACCGACTTTGGCGTGTTCGTGAGGATGGGACCAATGGACGGCCTTGTCCATGTCTCCCAGCTGATGGACGACTTCATAACATACGACGAGAAGAGGGGTGCCCTCATTGGCAAGGAGACCCACCGCGTGATTGAGAAGGGGATGGGAGTGAGGTGCAGGATCATCACCGTCAGCCTTGGTAGCGGAGCCTCGCGGAGCAGCAAGATCGGGATGACTATGCGGCAGCCCTACTTGGGGGCGTTGGGATGGATCGAGGAAGACCTCAGGAAGGCGAGAGGAGAGCAGCCCAAGCCGGCTGAAGATCAAAAGAAGTGATGGCAATGAGCAAAGCGAACCCTTCATCAAAGCAGCTCGCTTGCAGGAAGTGCAAGTTCGTCTTCTCCGGGGACGAGAAGAAGTGCCCGGTGTGCGGCAGCACAGATCTCTCTGATGAGTGGAGCGGTCTTGTGATAATAATGGACCCGGCATCAAGGCTGGCCGAGGTCATCGGGGCAAAAAGGGAAGGGAGATATGCGATAAGGGTGCGGTGAGCTTTGGGGTATCTGAAGCTCCCGGAAAGCCTCAGACAAGAGCTCACTAAGGAATATGGCATTCTGCTTGCCGGCTCGCCAGAAGAGAATGCGGCAAGGGCCATCGAGCTCTTCGAGCTCAAGCGCCCCCCCAAAGTGATTGTCGTCGGCGACTTCACCCTGAAGTCCCTGATCGACAACGGGTTCGTCCCCGACCTCGCGATCTACGATAAGAGGACCAGGCGATCTGGCTTCCAGAAGCTCAATCTGCCCCCTTCCTGCAAGGTGAATAACCCTCCAGGGACAATAACCGACGAGGCATTTTCTGCAATCAAGGTTGCCTTGGGGTCCAAGGGGATAACTGCGATATACGTAGAGGGCGAGGAGGACCTCCTTTCCATCCCTGCGATTCTACTCTCCCCGATCGGCTCGATCGTGGTTTATGGGATGCCTGACCGGGGGATGGTGCTTGTAGAGGCGGACGAAGAGACAAAAAATAGGGTAAGGTCTATACTCGACCGCTTTGAGAGGGTTGAGTGATCGGGCTGACCGATCCTAAACCCATCCCCTCAGCTTCATCGCTTTCACTACTCTGTCGACCGCGCAGACATAGGCGCCCATCCTCATGTCTATCTTGTGCTTGCTGGCTTTTTCGTAGACGTTGTTGAATGCCTTCACCATGAGGGAGTCCAGCTTTGTCCTGACCTCATCCAGCGTCCAGTAGTAGTTCTGGAGGTTCTGCACCCATTCGAAGTAGGACGTGCTGACCCCTCCTGCATTGGCCAGGATGTCAGGGATCACCATTATCCCCTTCTGGAACAGGATCTCGTCCGCATCGGGTGCGATCGGACCATTGGCGCCCTCTGCGACCAGCTTTGCGTTTATCTTGTCCGCGTTCGAGGCATTGATCTGGTTCTCCAGCGCAGCCGGGATGAGTATGTCGCACGCGGTCTCGAGCAGCTCCTCGTTGGTGATGCTCTCTGCACCCGGGAAGTTCACTACGCTGCCTGTCTTAGCCTTGAAGTCGGCAACAGCCTTGACGTTCAGGCCGTCCTTGTTGTATATTCCCCCCTTCGAGTCGCTGACCGCGACGATCTTGGTGCCGCTCGAGCTCAGGAATAGTGCGGAGTACAGCCCAACGTTGCCGAATCCCTGAACCGCTGCCGTCGCATTCTTCAGGTTTATGCCCCTTTTCTTGGCCGCCTCGCAAACCGTGACCCAAAGGCCCCTTCCAGTCGCCTCCGTCCTCCCTTCGGAACCCCCTATGTCAAGTGGTTTGCCAGTGACGACCCCAGGGACATTGTGTCCGCTGTACTTGCTGTACTCGTCCATGAACCATGCCATCTCCCTGCCTGAGGTGTTGACGTCAGGCGCAGGTATGTCTTCCTTGTCCCCCACAATTCTGCTGATGGCGGCGAAGTATCCCCGCGAAAGCCTCTCGATCTCGCCTACGCTCATCTCCTTGGGGTTGCAGACTATTCCTCCCTTACCGCCCCCCAGAGGTATTCCCGCAACGCTGCACTTCCAGGTCATCCACATCGAGAGCGCCATCACCTCCTCGATGGTCACGTCCGGGTGGTACCTGATGCCTCCCTTATAGGGGCCGAGTGCATTGTTGTGCTGGGACCTGTATCCCCTGAAGACCTTGATCTTGCCATTGTCCATCCTCACAGGTATGTAAACCGATAGGACTCTATTGGGATGCCTCAGGATCTCCAATGCATTGGGATCTAGGTCCATTATCTTGGCGCACTTTTCCAACTGTTCGACTGCCATGTCGTATGGTATTGTCTTTGCCATCCTTAAAGCCTCCTGATTTTTCTATTATGCGTGATAGAGCTTCCCTATTAATTCTTCTTTTGTTTAATTTTCCTTTAGGAAAGCAAGATGTTTTTGTCAGTTTATTTAATGTGAGGGCTATCGAGGGACGAAATTTATAAAACCGCGTTTCCCTTTTTCGACCAGAAAAACAGGAAAGCTAAAAAAGGAGCTCTGTTTTTTTAATTCGAAATGGTTGTGGTAAGATGTCCTCTCAGGATGCTGCATACCAAATATCGATCGTTGAAGAGCGGGTCAACAGGCTCATGGAACGACGCGAACTCAAGCTCGAGGTAGCCTCGCAGGCCTCACCGAGGAGGGATCTGCTCAGGAAGGCACTGGCTTCGGCGCTCAAGGTGCCAGTCGAGAATGTGTACATAAGGAATGTGCTTTCCTCGTATGGATCACAGGTCTGCACTTGCACTGCACATGTCTATGACGATCCTGCCCGAGGTAAAGCCATCGAGCCGAAGCATATTCAGATGAGGAACCTGTCCAGAGAGGAGAGGAAACAGGCCTCGGCTCCCGCGAGTGCTTCATCATAAAGGGGTGACTGATATGGTAAAAGCTCACGAGCTCTATGAAGTCGATTACGCTGCTGGTACTGTTAAGCCCAAGAACAAGAGATGCTCCAGATGCGGAAGGATGATGGCGAAGCACATGAAGCCATCCCAGCGGTGGGCATGCGGCTTCTGCGGCTTCACTGAATTCATCAGATCCTAAAGGCAGCTGGCATTATGAACTCGGTGCAGCACATACTGGGCATCGAGTCCACCGCACACACTTTTGGCTGCGGCATCGCCTCCTCGGAAGGGCGAATATTGTCAAATGTCAAGAGCGAGTACGTCCCAGCCTCGGGGGGGATTCACCCGAGGGAGGCAAGCCAGCACCACGCCTCGAAAGCGGCCGCTACGATCTCGGGCGCATTGAAGGAGGC
>JARYLH010000109.1 GCA_029907755.1 Candidatus Methanosuratincola sp. | reverse complement strand
GGACGGCATAGTCGCCGTGAACACAGTCGGGCCGCTCGAGTTCGCCTCAGATTGGGGCTGGCCGCTCCTGAAGAACTCCCTCGGGGGCCTTTCGGGACCTGCGATAAAGGAGATCGCCATCAGGTGCGTCAGGGAGATCCGTGAGGCTGTCCACGTCCCAGTGATCGGGATGGGGGGCATCTCCTCCAGAAAGGACGTCGAGGACTTCAGGTCGGCAGGCGCCCAGCTCTTCGGGGTCGGGACCGCTCTCTGGGGGATGAGCACCAGCGCAGTGGGGTCCTTCATCGACTCACTCCACTCTGGAGTCCCAGCGGCTTCTCGTCCGCCCCCAATGGCGTACGCCAGGTTCACGGTCAGGGAGGCGTGGGGCTCAGGGATGAAGGCCCTCAGGCTCGACGGCTCGATTAAGGCTGAGCCGGGGCAGTTCGTCCAGGTCCTGCTGCCGGGCAAGGGCGAGAAGCCGTTCTCGCTTGCAGACTCAGACCCTGTCCTGCTCCTGGTGCGTGCTGTGGGTCCGGTGAGCAGCGCATTGGCCTCCCTGCGGGAGGGGGACGAGGTCTTCCTGAGGGGGCCCTACGGCAACAGCTGGGCTCCCCAGGGCCCGTCGTGCCTCGCAGGCGGGGGATCAGGCGTGGCTCCTATCCACTTCGCGGCCAGGCGGTTCAGGGGCTTGGTGAAGGAAGTCTTCGTCGGCGGGAGGGCTTCCTCGGATCTCCCGCTGCTCGACTCGCTCTCATCGGCAGCCGAAACCCGTGTCTCGACCGAGGACGGATCCGTCGGGGTCCGCGGCCTCGTGACCGACCTGGTGCGCGGCAGGATCCATGGCCTGTCGGGATGCGAGTTCCTCAACTGCGGGCCAGAGATGATGATGGTCAGGGCAGCCGGGCTAGAGTCCACCGTGGCGCCGCCCTCGAAGATCTTCTGCGTCGTCGAGAGGTACACCAAGTGCGGAGTCGGTCTCTGCGGGAGCTGCGCGCTCGACGGCTACAGGATCTGCGTCGACGGCCCCGTCTTCAGGTACTCCGATCTCGCGGGGGGCAGGGACTTTGGCAGGCACAAGCGGAGGGCGAGCGGGCGCCTCGTAGGGATAAACGAGTGATGCGGGGGACCGAATGTTGGGTTTATCTCTGATGCACGGATGCATTAATGGATGCGCTTGCACAGGGATCGCGCGCCGGGCATCTATAAATTGGTGTCCGACTCATTTCATCAGTGAGCAGTAAAGGTGGTATCAATTGAGCCTGAAGTCTGAGTTCGCGTCCTTCTTGGTCGGGAGCGGGGCGGTCAGGTTCGGGTCCTTCACCCTCAAGAGCGGGCGCCCCTCGCCCTACTTCGTGAACCTGGGGGTGCTGGCGGACGGCGAATCCGCCTCCAAGCTGGGCGCCTTCTACGCCAGGGCCCTGGTAGAGAAGGGTCTCCTGGGTTCCACGGACGTGCTCTTCGGTCCCTCGTACAAGGGCGTCCCAATCGCGGTCTCGACCGCGGTCGCGCTGTTCAGGGACCACGGCAGGAGCGTCCGTTTCGCCTTCAACAGGAAGGAGGCGAAGGGGCACGGGGAAGGCGGGCTGATAATCGGAAGCCCGCTGAGGGACGGCGACAGGGTCGGGATCCTCGACGACGTGATGACGACCGGTAAGACTAAGGAGGAGGTGCTCGATCTCCTCAGGTCGGCTGCGAGGGTCGAGATCCCGTACGTGCTGATCGCTGTGGATCGGCTCGAGAGGGGGGAGACCGACCTCTGCGCCACGAGCGAGTTCCAGCAGCGGTACGGGATCAGGGTCCACTCGATTGCCACGATAGAGGAGATCGCTGAGGCCGCCTCCCGGTCAGGCATCATCCCGGAGGGGGCACTATCCTCGATCCGATCGCACCTCAAGGAATACGGTGGGAGGCGGCTATGACGCTCATATCGAGGGACAGGAGCATCGTAATAGCCTGCGATGTCCTGGACATCGCCTCGCTCGAGAGGCTAGTGGCCTCGACCCACCGCGTCGCGGCGGTCGGGGGATACAAGCTGGGATTCTCTCTTGGGCTCAGGTACGGGCTGCCTGGGCTCGTTTCGCTGATAAGGAAGTACACAAGGAAGCCGGTGATATACGACCACCAGAAGGGAGGGACGGACGTGCCCCACACAGCCAGCCTCTTCGCAGGCGTGATGTCCTCCGCGGGGGTCGACTATGCGATACTCTTCCCCTTCTCAAGCCCCTCGACCGAGGAGGCGTGGATCAGGGCACTGCAGCGGGAGGGCGTCACACCCATAGTCGGTGCAATGATGACAACCCATGACTTCATGGCGGAGGGCGGTGGCTTCTTCAGCAGGGGGGTCGTCAGCAGAATCTTCCAGATCGCGTCGGACCTCGGGGTTGACCAGTTTGTCTTGCCGGCGAACAAGCCTGAGCAGACCCTCGAGCTGAGGCAGGAGATCGAGGCGAGGGTGAGCGACCCTGTCTTCTTCCTCCCTGGGGTCGGGGCGCAGGGCGGCGAGATCTCCGCGCTACGGGGCGTGATGGGAAGGCGTTGGCACGGGATAGTGGGCAGGACGATCTACGCCTCCCCCGATCCGGCAGCCGCAGCGTCAAGGCTTGGCGAGGAGCTGGATCGGTGACGGGCTCCTTTTTTACCCAATCTTTCTCTCTGTCCCGAGACCCGTGATTCATACCCCGGAGGTTCGCAATAAAGTACTGATTCTTTGACGAGATCATTTCAGCAATCCATCCTCCCGTTTTCCCCGTTTACGTCCGGAGTGCCCGCGCTAACCAAATGGTTAATATACCGCTCGATGGTAGTTTATTCTGATTTGTATGAGGTTGCTAGTCGTATATTACTCGAGGACAGGGAACACCAGGAAGGTCGCTGAGAAGATCGCGTCCCTCCTGGGGTGCGATTTCGATGAGATCGTGGACCTTAAGAACAGGAAGGGTCCCTTCGGCTTCCTGGGGGCGGGTTACTCCGCGTTCGCAAGGAAGCTCACCGAGATAAGGGCGCCGGACAAGGATCCTTCTGCGTACGACCTCTTGGTTGTGGGCACGCCGATCTGGGCAGGGAACATAACGCCTGCGGTTAGAACTTACCTTACTAAGATCGCTCCGGAAGGGGCTCCGCAGAGAAAGTACGCCCTCTTCTACACCTCCTACTCCAGCGATCAGCGTAAGGCGGTCAGGGATTTCAGCACCCTTATCAGAGGCGACCCGGTAGCAACGCTCTCCGTCCTGCACAAGGACGTCAGGGCTGGGGGTTTTGAGTCGCGTTTACAGGGCTTTGTCGACGCGCTGCTGTCCAGCGAAAAGGCGGGCTGACCCCGCGCCCGGCGAGCAACGATCATATTTTCGCACCCCTTTCCCCACTCGCCAGCTCCATTGATCATTGATAGAGGGCTCATTTTTGCCGAAAACTGTGGTGGAAGTTAAAGCCCCCCGCCTGGCCCCGTTGTTTGATCCCAGAAGTTGAAAAGGCTGGCGCCCTGGCCGGGATTTGAACCCGGGTCACAGACTCTCTGCGGAAGCCTGTCCAAGGAGGCAATCCCCGACAGGCCTGTATACTGGGCCGAACTATACTACCAGGGCAGCCCTTCCTCGATTCTTTTTTTAAGTGCGGTATTAAAACCTATCTCTCGCCCCTCTCAAAGTTTAATTGCAACCTGATGGAGAGGAGATCTGGTGTGCTGCCTTGTCTGCGCCAAAGTTCGCATCTGCGTCGAAGGCAGGCATAATCCCGCTCCTGCTCATACTTTTCGTCGCCGGGATGTACGCCGGACTCATCTTCACCTCGAGCTCCCGAGTCACGATCAATGAGACCGCGCTCATACAGCGGATCGGGGCACTCGAGTCCCAGGTCGCCGCCCTCCAGTCCCAGCTCAACGAGATGCAGACCAGGAACTCGACCGTGCAGAGCATAAACCAGGTTTACTCTTCGGTGAGGGACTCGATAGTCACCGTGAGCGGTCTTATCCCTTCGACCGATATCTTCGGGAGGACTTCCTACACCTCGGTTATCGGCTCCGGGTTCGTCGTGAACCTGACCGGAGAGCCGCTCGTCGTCACCAACTGCCACGTCGTCAGCGGTATTGTCAACGGATCCGTCACCTTCGTCGACGGTGAGGCCTACCCATTCGAGGTCATCGGGCTGGACAAGTACAGCGACCTTGCGGTCCTCCGCGCCTATGCCCCAGCTGAGAAGCTGGTGCCCCTGACCATCGCCTCTTCCTCGGGGCTGAGCGTCGGGGACCTGGTCATAGCGATAGGGAACCCGTACGGTCTCGAGAGCACGATGACCTCCGGCATTGTCAGCCAGCTCAACCGGGCGATCCAGACCGAGACTGCGGGCAACTTCAGCATCGCGGGCGTAATCCAGATAACCGCCCCGATCAACCCGGGCAACTCCGGCGGCCCGCTCCTCGACTCCCGGGGGAGGGTCGTGGGGATCACCACCGCAATAATAACTGGATCCCAGAATGTCGGATTTGCCATACCCTCCGACACGATAATCCGAGAGTTCGCGACCCTCGTCGAGACG
>JARYLH010000108.1 GCA_029907755.1 Candidatus Methanosuratincola sp. | reverse complement strand
GAAGATGACCTGATCCGACCTAATGCTCATGGTCATGAAAGTGCACATTCGTAGCAGCCCTCTGTACCACCTCCGGCAGAGCGGGGTGTATGTGGACTGTGTTTATTATGCTGAAGGCATCCCCCTGGCAGCTCCTCATCGCGACGATGACTTCGTGTATCAGGGTCGCGGCATCGGTGCCGATTATGTGGCACCCCAGTATCTTGAGTGTCTTCTTCTCGTAGAGGAACTTCACGAAACCGTCATGGTCTTCGATGGCCTTTCCCATGCCAGAGTCAATGTACCGCCACTTGGCAGCGACGTAATCAATGCCCTTGGATCTGAGCTCCTGCTCCGTGCTTCCGACAGATGCTATCTGCGGCGATGCGAATATTGCATGCGGCATTGCCGTGTAATCGACAGGGGCCTTATCCTCCGGGGAGAGTATATTTTGGAGGGCATACTCTGCCTCGAGGTTGGCTGCATGTTTGAACTGGTACTTGCCGATTATGTCGCCTAGCGCGTATATGCCAGGCACATTGGTCTCGAGGTATTCGTTCACCTTTACATACCCTCGCGGGTCAACTTGGACCCCGGTTTTTTCCAGGTCGAGTAGATCAGAGTTTGGAACCCTCCCAGCAGCCACGAGAAGCTGGTCTGACCTGACGGTCACAATTGATGAAGCCTTCAGATCCTTGACCGCGATCTCATATTTGCTGCCCTCACGCCTCACTGAGACTGGCTCGGACGAGGTGAACACTCTGTATTTTTTGGAGGCTATGTCTGTGAATGCACGGGCCACTTCCTCGTCCTCGTTGCTGAGCAAAAGTTCCTTCCTGTGGATTATAGTGACCTCCGTACCCAAGGATCCGAAGAAGTGCGCCAGTTCCGCGGCGATGTACCCGCCGCCTATGATTGCAAGGGTTTTAGGCTGTTCCCTGAGGCGGAGGGCTTCGTCGCTTGTGATGAATCCGGATTCCCGCAGCCCCTCGATTTCAGGTATCTTGGGCCGACTACCTGCCGCAATGAGTATCTTCTCGGCAGTGATTTCGTCCCCATTCACCCCGATCAGCTTTGGTCCCGTGAATTTGCCCAAACCCTTGAAGAGGATCGGATTCTCGGAGCCCATCAGTGCATTCTCTATGGACTTGGACTCAGAATCAACCTCGGAAGTGACCCTATCCACGATAGAAGGGTAGTCGACTTCGTAACCCTTCACTTTTATCCCGAACTTGCCAGCACCCTTCATTTCTTCCATCAGGTCGGCGCTGTGGATGAGCATCTTTGAAGGTATGCATCCGCGGTTGAGGCAGGTTCCTCCCAATGGGCCCTTCTCAATTATTGCTACCCTGAGGTCCCTGTTGGCTGCAGCTACCGCAACATCGAGCCCAGAGCCGCTACCTATTACAATGAGGTCGAATTGTCTCAAATCGGTCGCCTTCGGCAGCCCTATTCCGGCAGCTCAACCATTATTGAGCCTTCCTCGACCTTCACTTTGTACGAGTTTAGGTCGGAGGTCTTCAATTTGATTGGCCCAAACTTCGGACCTGATATGGCTTTTCCCGAAGTCAGGTCGAACTTTGACCCGTGAACGGGGCAGGTCACGGTGGTGCCGCTCACGGTACCCTTTGATAGGTCCCCTTTCCTATGCGAACACCTGTTGTCCATTGCGTAGATGTTCCCGCTTAGGTTAGCCACAAGTATTTCCCTTCCGGATACTGTAAAAGGCTTCATTGAGTTCGGAGGCACCTCTGAGAGGCTTGCTACCCTATAAAACGTCATATCCATCGCTACATATCTTTGTGGAGAACATTAATAAATTGAGTTGCGAGATAAAAACCAAAATGTGGGGAATTCAATGGAAACTTACGATGTGATCATAATCGGGGGCGGGCCAGCCGGAGTTAGCGCCGCCATTTATGCAAAGAGGAAGCTCCTCCGCACAGTGTTGATCAGCAAAGAAATCGGCGGGCAAGTCCTCTTAACCAGCAACATCGAGAATTACCCTGGGTTTGTGGAGAAGTCGGGCATAAGGCTAGGCGAGTACTTCGAACAGCAGCTCAAGGAGCTCGGCGTCGAGATCGTCGAGGACATGGTCAGAGAAGTCCGCAAAGAAGGAAACAGCTTCAGAGCAATCTGCGAGGAAGGGCGAGAGTTCTTAGGCAAGAGCGTGATAGCCACAGGAGGGAGCTCGCACAAGAAACTGAATGTCCCTGGGGAAGGCGAGTTCTTCGGGAGGGGCGTGTATGTCTGCGCGACGTGCGATGCCCCCCTTACAAAGAACAAGACAGTTGCGGTTGTGGGAGGCGGGAACGCGGCTTTCCAGAGCGCAGATCTCTTGGCGAGGTATGCGGCAAAAGTGTATCTGATTCACCACAGAGGGGAGTTCAGGGCGGACGGCCTTCTGGTCAACAGGGTGAAGGGGCACGGCAACGTGGAGGTAATGACCAATGTTGCGGTGAGGGAGATCAGGGGGAAGGACAGGGTGGATAGCCTATTGCTTGAGAACTTGGAAAGCCGCCGACTCTTTGAGCTGCCAGTCCAGAAAGTCTTCATCGAAATAGGGAGGGAAGTCAAAGCCGATTATTTGAAGGGGCTTGTCCTAACGAACCAGCACGGTCAGGTAATCGTGGACAGGCTTCAGCGGACGAGCTGCGGCGGCATATTCGCCGCAGGGGAGATAACGGATCTCCCTTATGGTCAAGCGATAATTTCGGCAGGGCAAGGGGCAGTAGCGGCACTTGCGGTCTTCGATTACCTCTCAGAGAAGAAAAGCTGATGATTTCACAGTCATCTCGCCAGCCCAACAAGCTCGACCGCGAGATCGACCGCCTTCTCAGGGTCTTCCTCAAAGCGCAGGCGCACCATTTTCCGGTGGTCGAGGAAACCGTCTGGGAAGAGCTCCACGAGCCGGTCTGCCATCATACCTGTGCCCTTCAGGACCACGATGGGCTTCTTCATGTTGTATGCCATCGCCACCTCGGTGAGGGAGCCGACACCTCCAGCCACTAGGATCAGGGCGTCGCTGCTCCTCACCACCATGGAGCTCCTTGACGTGAAGGACTGCCCCGATCGTATCACCACACGGTTATATGGGTTATGCCATGGGTGGGCGCCGGATATCCCCTCCATCTCTATAGCCACGATCCCCACAGTCGTACCCCCTTCCCTGTAGGCAGCCTCGGAGACTGTCCTCATAAGACCGCCGTCCCCGCCTGTGATTAGCACGTGACCTCTCCTCGCGATCGCCTTCCCGAGGGCCCTCGCCTTTGCCTCTACCTCAGGAGGCACCGGGTCGTATGTTGTGAGGACGCCTATCTGCACCATACCTGAAGATACAGCATTTCGGATAATAAGCATGCCCCGTCGATCCCAGGGATTTTTTATATATGGAAGGGAGGATTGGATTCTTGGGTCAAATCTATGGACGATCTTTTCTCATCCTTCTCGAAGCCCATCCAGAGGATAGTCTTGGAGAAGGGGTTCAAGGGCTTCACTGAGCCGCAGAGGAAGGCAATCCCGCTAATAATGGAGGGCAAGAATGTGCTCGTCATAGCGCCCACCGGCACCGGCAAGACCGAGGCAGCGTTTCTGCCAGTCTTGGACCGCATAATCCGGGAAGGGGGGACAGGCGGCATCAGGGTCCTCTACATATCCCCCCTGAGGGCACTGAACAGGGATCTGCTCGACAGGCTCCACTGGTGGTGCAGCAGGCTCGACCTTAAGGTTGCAGTCAGGCACGGAGACACAGAAACGAAGGAGAGGGGACGGCAGACGATGGCCCCGCCAGACATTATGATTACTACGCCCGAGACCCTCCAGGCGATGCTCCCAGGTAGGAACCTGAAAAGGCACCTGTCGAAGGTGAAGTGGGTGATAGTCGACGAGGTCCACGAGCTGGCAAACGACAAGCGGGGTGTCCAGCTTACGGTGGCGCTGGAGAGGCTCAGGGAGATCACGTCGGTCGAGCCCCAGGTGATCGGGCTTTCAGCAACGATTGGATCACCTGAACTGATCGGGAAGTTCCTTGTCGGCGCCGGGAGGGGGTGCGAGATCGTCCGGGTTTCAGTTGCAAAGGACTTGGCCCTCGACGTTGTCCTCCCTGAGGCTGAAAACTCAGACTACGAGCTTGCAGAGAGGCTCGCCACCTTTCCCGAAGTTGCGGCGAGGCTCAGGAGGCTGAAGGAGCTGATTGAGAAGAACAGATCGACACTCATATTCACAAACACGAGATCCGAGGCGGAGATCCTGGCGAGCAGGTTCAGGATCTGGGACGTCAATGCCCCAATAAGCATCCACCATGGGAGCCTCGCAAAGTCCTCGAGGGTAGAGGTGGAGGCGAGCCTGAAGAAGGGGGAGCTGAAGGGGGTGGTCTGCACCTCCTCGCTCGAGCTCGGGATCGACATCGGCAACGTCGACCTCGTGATACAGTACAACTCGCCAAGGCAGGTGACGAGGCTGCTCCAGAGGGTAGGTCGTTCTGGGCACTGGGTGGGAGGCGTTTCGAGGGGCGTAATAGTAACTATGGACTCGGACGACGCGCTCGAGTCCGCAGTCATAGTC
>JARYLH010000107.1 GCA_029907755.1 Candidatus Methanosuratincola sp. | reverse complement strand
CTGATTTATCACGAAATATAAAGAGCCCGCTACTACTGAGAATGCCGCCCATAGATACCCCGGTCCCTTCGACTCTGAACGGCCCGTTGTCGGCGATTGCGCCTCGATGGATTTGGCGTCCCCCAAGTACTGGGCAGCAAGAGGGGTTGCACGGTAGCAGTATACCCTGTCCCGCATTTCCCGTGAGACCAACCCAAGCCTTAGCAGCATTGAGAGGTGGGTTTCCACCGTGCTCCGAGAACGGCTCACTGCAGACGCTATCTCTTCACCTGTAAGCTCCTTCTTAATTAGCGCAGCCACGATCTCGTACCTTGTCCTCTCGCCCAGTGCATCCAGCACTTCGCGCCGGCGATCTTCCTCCATAATCGAAATTGCGCACCTATCACTTATCTAACTTTCTTTGACGTTGATTCGATTTTACTAGAAAAATCGAATCGGTGTGGGTCTTAAGATCGCTTAAATTCGCCAGGTGGCGAGTTTTGGTTGGAAGGACCCGAAGATGGCCTTTTGGTCTTCGTTGCTGAAGTGGCTGATAATCGGAGCGTTAATCGTAGTTTTTCCGTGGACTATCCCGATAGCCGCGTTATATCTGATAGTCAAGTCGGGCATCTTCAGGAAGGTACTTAGCCAACTACACGAGCTTTGGAGAAAAGGCAGGGTATTCGACAGGATAAGCGACTGGAAGGCCCGCAGCTGCAAGATGCTCAAGAGAGAGAGCTTTGCGTTGGACTACTACCTGCCCAGCAGCGCATCGCCGTACATAATTATGGCTAAGGGGGCTGGATTTGTCTGCGTCTCCTCTTTCAGCATAAAGGACAGGTCCAAGTCGCCCGAGGCGTACAAGAGGGCGGTGAGCGAAGTGCTGAAGGCGCTCGGAGGCGGAGATCGGACAATATCTTTTGTCGGGATCGTGACAGACGACGGGGATTTCCTGAGCAGCATGCAGATCGCATCCAAGCACGGACCTTCTATGAAGGCTGAGTTCGAGAAGGCTGGAATCGAGCAGATGGAATTGCTCGATATCGCCAGGACCGTTATCTCCTCGACCTCCCCAACAGCGAGCGTTGAGATCCACAGGGGCAAGGACATAATACTAAAACAGATGGTGATATCATGAGGCGCTTCGAGGAAGCCCAGGGCGCGTTAGAGGGCATTTTTTCAGACGCGGCGGGCATCAGACACATGCACCATGGCGACTGCGTGTCAGGCGAGTTTGGTCTGGAAAGGGACGAGTTGAAGAGGTGCTGCATCACCGGCATCGGCCCTGAGAGGTCAGAGGTCGGGATGGAGCTTGCACTCAGGTGTTCCGAGGCAGGCGAGAAACTCCTTATCATAGACATGACAGGCGACTACGTCGGTCTTGTGAGCTACATACCATCACTGAGAGTTTATCGGGCAGGAAGGAACTTCCAGGCGAACCCTTTCAGTGCATCACGAAAGGGGTTCCCAGAGCTGATAGCAGCAGCTGTTCAGGCTGTGCTCAAGACAACGAGAAGCGAAAGGACCTACCTGGAGAGGGCGCTGCTACTCTCACTATCACAGGGGAAAGACAGCCCCAAGCCCTCAGATCTGCTCGAGAGGCTGCTCCAGATCGAGGCCGAGGCGCATCCCAGACAGGGGCAGAACATAGACTCGCTCAGGAATGCGCTGTGGGAACTGCAGGATTTTGACCGCTTGATCCCGCAGGAGGCGCATATCCCCGCCCTGATTGACCTCTCGAAGTTGTCTTCGATCAGAGTCTGCAGATTGGCAGCGATAGACCTCTTCCTGAACATAGGGACTTTTGATGTGACGGGGGTAGTGATAGACCCCGCTGACAGGATCTTCGCCAAAGATGCGCCGGAGGAGCTCTCCGAGGCATTGGAGTCGAGTGCCGATGAGCTTGCTAGGAAGGGAGCTTTACTAATCATTGCGGCCTCAACTATGTCCCCTATGCCCCGGTGGATTACAGATACGCTGACTTCGGAGATCAGGTGCAGAAGCGTTTTGTACGACCGTAACCAGACATCGAAACGCAAATTGGAGCGGACCGACTCTTGCGGGTCTTGCTCCTGCGTTGCTCAAGAGCTGCTGCTCCTTATTTCGCGCTACTCGGATGAAACGCGACCAGTCAGGATAAGGAGGACCGGCTTCAAACCTGTCGGGGACGAGGAAATCGAGATGCACATGAGAAGCCTTGGCGAAGGCTTCGAGATGCGCAGGGAGAGTGAAAAGAGGGCTACCCTTCTGGAGAAGATCTTCGCCGACAGGACAATGCACCAGACTGCTAAAGAACTCATGGCGATGATAAGGGGAGGGAGGGTCCCTGTCGATGCGGTCTCCAAACAGCGGAGCGGCACACTGAAGAGGGTTGTCAGGATGCTCTCAAGGCACTTCCTGATAATCGAGTTCGCCGACGGAAACGGAACTAATTGGTACAGGCTGACAAAGGCCGGAGAGCGGGCCCTTGATGAGGAGGAGGGAGAAGATGAGGGTGAGGTACGTGTCTGAAAACAGGATCTACTGGAGCCTAGGCAGGGTTCATGGTGACCAAGTGTTAGGCGTCGAGGTTTCTGCCGTAGGCGAGGACAGGGTAAGAAGAACAGTTTTTTCGAGAGGCAAGTTCGGAAGGGAGTCGAGAATAAACGAGGAGGAGTACAGCGTTGAGGAGTTTTTGGAAATACTCGGGGCAGAGCGATCGATCCTCAAAAGGAAAGATCCAGCTGGGAATGAGAGGGATGGCAAGGAGCTGCTCCTAGAGGCAATCGAGATCTTAAGGAGGGTCTACAATGGGCTATGAAGATGGAGAGGGGCTCGAGCTGGAGGATCTGGCAGGGGTAGGATCTGCGACCGCAGAGAAGCTGAGAAAGGCTGGGATAAAGACAGTGAAGGAGCTTGCCTGCATCCCGGCAAGGGAGCTTGAAGAAATAAGCGAGCTCGCCGAGGGGAAGGCAGGGGATGCTGTGAAGAACGCCAGGGAAGCGGTTTTTCCGAAGGTGATGACTGCCAGGGAGTATCTTGAGAAGAGGAAGAGCATTCAATTCCTGACGACGGGAACTAAGAACCTAGACCTCCTACTTTGCGGCGGTTTGGAGCCCGGGATCACAGAGCTGATCGGGGCATACGGCACTGGGAAGACTCAGATCTGCCTTCAGCTCTGCCTTACAGTACAGCTGACTCGGAATCGGGGAGGACTGGACGGGGCGGCTTTCTATTTAGACACAGAGGACACCTTCAAGCCCGAGAGGCTGCACCCTGTTGCGAATGCACTAGGTCTCGAGGGAGACCAGATACTGGATCGCGTGCATGTGTTCAGGGCCATTAACTCGGATCACCAATTCGAGGGACTCAGGGTTGCGCAAGATTACGTCGTTGAGAAGAAAGCGAACCTGATCATCGTGGATTCGCTCACTGCCCACTTCCGTGCAGAGTATTCCGGCAGGGAAAATTTGGTATCTAGACAACAGAGGCTAAACACATTCATACACCAGCTCCAGAGGATCTCAACAATGCATGATGTGATAATAGTAGTCACAAACCAGATCTTGGATGTCCCAGAGGTAATTCCAGGGGTGAAGCCGGCGAGGCCTGCGGGAGGGAATGTTGTGGCGCATGGCTGCACATTCAGGCTTTGGTTGGAGAGATCGAAGGGCATGACAAAGGTCAGCGTGATCGATTCCCCGAAGCACCCCCGGAGCTCGACCTGGGTTATGCTAACCGAGGCAGGGGTCAAGGACTCGGAAGGCCCAAAGTGATCCTGATGAGAGTTCAGGGTGCCCCTTTCGCGGATACAAGAAACAGGCAGACCTTGCTCTTGTATGGGGACAGAAATGCAGCTAGAGGGGTTGCGCTAAGGGCGTGCATCGAGAAGGGTCGCATTGGAAAAAGAGCGCTCTACCTGCAACAGAGGCTTCTGGCGTTCGACGAAACCATTTTGCGTTCGGCGGGTGGCTCGGAAAATGTAATACTCGGGATTTTCGAGTCCTTGGACGAGGTTGCACCCTTGATCTCGGAGATAAAGCCCTCCGTCGCTGTTATAGACCCGGTGAATGGCATCGGTGGTGGTTACCTTTCATGGAGGCAGCTTGCTTTGGATCTCTTCGAAATGACAAGCGCAGCGGCAAGGCTCCAAACCACCCTAATACTACTCTGCGATATGACTGAGTGGAACGGGATCTCGATACCTAGGCATTACAGCCTGATCCGAAAGTTCTGCGACCGCGAGATTGAGGTTGATAACAGCAAAGAGTGGGGCAGCGGAGAGCAGGCTGATGGGACCAAGGCCAGTGACTGGTTACAAAAATAAGAAATGGGCGGGGAGGGTTGAACGAGAAGAGGTCACTCCAGCAGTTCGAACCCGTTGTTCTTGCCGGACTTGACTAGGCGCTCCATCAGCACCTTACGCTCCACGCCGGCAACAACTTTCCTCGTCCAGACGACCATGTCCGGGTTCGCGCTTATGCTGTCGATGCCGGCCCTGACGAGCGTCTCTGTGAGATCGGGGTATACGCTCGGACCTTGCCCGCAGATGCTGACGGTAACACCGTACGAGTGCGCCACCTTTATCAAATGCGTTA
>JARYLH010000106.1 GCA_029907755.1 Candidatus Methanosuratincola sp. | reverse complement strand
TTATCCTGGGCGATCTCAACCTCCGGTGCAGCCTCCACTACCTCGACGTCCGCTAGCGGGCGGAGCTTCATAACCTTTATGGGGTCGTAGCGAAGGATCGCAACAATGCCTCCGAGAAGGGAAGGTGCCACATTGTCCGCGTGCGCCGAACCGCACGCCACCCTCTCTCCCTCCATCGCGCATTCTAGAACTTCAATTTCACTTAGGGGGGTGTCTAGAAGGGCATTTGCAGCGAAAGCGCCAGCAGCAGAGGAAGCCCCTGAGCTTCCCATTCCCATCCTGGGAGGGACCCCCTTCTTGAGGAGCATCTTGAGTCCATAACCGGCAACACCCGCCCTCCTCAGGACAGCCCTTGCCGCAACCATTGAAGAGTTCTGGTCCGGTTCTGCTGATATCGTGTCCCCGCCTATCCCCTCGACCTCAATCTCGTCACTGGCAGACTTTATCAGGCTGACTCGAAGAAAATCCCTTGGGCTCTCCAACGCCATTCCCATTAGATCGTAACCGGGCCCAAGATTTGCTATTGTGGCAGGGGCGGATACCTCGACGGTCCTCACAAACCGAAACCTCCTTTCCAGATTAGATTTTCCAGGTAATTAAGGGTTAGCCATTCTTATCTTAGGCAAATCGATTGTTTTTTTACAGCATTAGGATCGCAGCGTGAGGATTCCTTAATTTATTTTTATCCTTCACGTAAATCATATTAGGATCTGCTAAGGATAATTGGTAGGTGAAATTTTTGCCAGAAGTAAAGGTCGCTAAGGTCTCTGAAATCCCTCCGGGTACGAAAAAGAGCATCAAAGCCTCAAAGACCAGGGTGCTGGTATCGAATGTCGATGGTAAGTTTTACGCGACGCAATCCGTTTGCAGCCACCTGAATAACCCGCTCTTCACCGGGCGGCTCCAGGGGAGCACGATCTGGTGCGACATGCATTGGGCGGCCTTCAACGTGATCACCGGAGAGGTTGTTAAGCTCCCAGACGGGTACTCTTTGGATAAGATTCCGCCCCTGAAGACCTACCCTGTGCGTGTTGAGGGCGATGACATAATTGTGGAAGTGCCTGAGTGAGTTTTTTCCATCCTCTTTTTTTCGCAAGTTCAATTCAATTTGGTCGAACCAATACATAGATTTAAATCCAAGCCTTCTTCGTTTTTATCGAAGGTGCCTGGGTTGGAGACAAATTTCAAGTTCTTTAGCAAGAAACAGGAAGAGATCCGCCTGACTCCTGAGGTAATTGCAGAAAGGAGGGCCCTGCTCAGCCAGCCCGTCGAGCCCGTGGACCTTGATAAGGCGATCACTATAAAGGATCTCGTCGAGTCATGGAAAGGGTGCGGGATCCAGTCAAGGAGTCTAGCCGAGTGCGCAATGGTCTACGAGAACATGCTGACGGATCCGGACCGTCCGACCGTGATGATTGGGCTGTCTGGCGCGCTCATAGCCGGGGGCCTCCGCAAAGTCCTCAGCGCGATGATAAAGAAGGGCATAGTCGATGTGATTGTCTCCACGGGTGCGATACTCTACCAGGACTACTATACCGCAATGGGCTACAGGCATTACAAGGGGACCCCTAACGCTGACGACTCTGTGCTGCACGACCTTTACATCGACCGGATATACGACTCCTATGTCGATGAGATAGGTTTCGTCAGGTGCGATGATGCCATATCTGAGTTCTGCACCTCGCTCGAGCCAAGGCGCTTCTCAACGAGGGAGTTCCTCGACGCCTTGGGATCTACCATAAAGGATGATGACTCTATACTTTACAATGCCCACAAGTACGGCTTACCGATCTTCTGCCCCGCGATAGCGGACAGCTCGATAGGCATTGGCTTGGCTGGCTACTACAGGTGGGCGAAGGAAAACGGCGCAGCGACGTTCGTTATAGACGTCATGCGGGACAACTTTGAGATAGCCCAGATCGTGCTGAAGTCAAAGAAGACCGGATCCATATACATCGGGGGCGGAGTCCCGAAGAACTACATCAACGACGCCGCGGTGATGCTAGACTACACGCGCGGGCACTCTTACGCCTTCCAGATCACGGCCGACGCCCCCCACTGGGGAGGTCTTACGGGCAGTACCCTCGACGAGGCGAAGTCCTGGGGCAAGGTCTCTGCTAAGGCAACGCGTGCCACAGTCTACACCGAGTCCACAATCGGGCTCCCTCTCATAGTCGGGTACATCCTGCAGAAAGGCGTCCACTCCGGGAGGAAACGGCTAAGGTTCAACTGGAAAGAGGACGGAGTGGACATCGACCAATATTAGCGCGCATCCCATTTCCCCCTTTTGTCCGCCCATTGAAGTCAATTTCGGCACAACCACATTCAGACACCGTCGCTTTCGAGGTAGTCCATGCTGCCAGGCCTGTACCCTTCCAAGTCAAGGCTCACGCTCCTGAACCCGATTCTCTTGAACTCCTCCACGATCTCCTTCCGCAGATCCCGATCGAGCGCCTTGCCTATCTCCGCAGGATCAACTTCGATCTTGGCTGAAAGGTCGGTGACCCTGACCCTCACCGTCCTGAAGCCTTTGCTCCTGAGGAACTGCTCGCCCTTCTCGACCATCATCCCCTCTTCCCTTTTAAAGCGGTGCCCGAATGGAAACCTCGTCGCAAGGCATGAATTGGAGCCCTTTTCCACGCTCAATCCAATCATGACCGAGAGTTCGTAAGCCTCCTTTTTGCTCACCCCGACCTCGGCGAGCGGGCTCCTTATCCCCAATTCTCTGAGGGCCTTGATCCCTGGACGTGCCGCTCTGACATCATCAGAGTTAGTCCCGTCTACTACAAGCTCCATCCCAAGCCTCTCTGCTGCACTCCTAATCTCTTTCATCATCGCGGCCTTGCACAGGTAACACCTGTCCTGCGGGTTCATCAAGACTTTCTCAGGCAGCCTGAGCTCCATTATCTCATGTCTTATGCCCGCCTCCCTGGCGCTCCTCCTTGCCCTCTCGACATCCCCGTTGCCCACGAACTCGGTCGTCAACGTGATTGCGACCGCCCTATCGCCAAGGACCTTCGCCGCTACAGCTGCTACCAATGTGCTGTCCACCCCGCCTGAGAAAGCCACCACTGCACCCTTCTTATCGGAGAACCAATGCTCAAGCTCCCTCAGCTTACCATCAAGAGAGTCGTATCTGCAGCTCAATGCGGCATCACCAGCATATCAAGCACCACTTGGTAGCTCCTCCTGCCTATGCTCCTGACAACCTTCCCTTCACATCGGATGACTTCAGCGAACATCTCCGCGGATTTGAGGATCCTGGTCTTGGCCCCCTCCACCGCCATGCTCTCATTACCTCCCCTCTCATGCGTGTAGACGTGGATCCAGCCCTTGCCCCTGAGCATTCTTACCGCATCCTCCAGGTAGACTTCAGCGAGCTCCGGCAGAGGCATCAGTACCCTCTCCGCACTGCGCTGCAGCTCTGCAGCCGCCTCCCTGGCATCTGCCAGTATGGGGACGACCCTCCCGTTGAGCCTGTTCTGCGCCACGTTCTCAATCATCAGTTCAAATGCGTTCGGGTTGTTGTCAATCGAGAAGACCTTCGCCCCTTTGGACTTCGCTATGATTATCGAGAAGGTGCCTACCCCGGCGAACATGTTCACGACGGTCTCTCCCTTCGCCACGAGATCTGCGATCCTCCTCCTCTCATTCGAGAGCCTAGGCGAGAAGTAGACTTTACTGATGTCCACAAAGAATTTGCAACCGTGCTCTGAATAAACCGTCTCCGTAGACCTCTTCCCTGCAAGCCACTCCAATCCTCTAACCCTGTCGCCTTGCCTGGCGGGCGCGGTCTGCCTGTAGACCGAATCCACGCCGAGCGTGGCGAGGATCCTCTCCCCAACAAGGTGCCTGATCCCTTCCCACTCCCTTGGTATCTTGATTACTGCGATCCTGCCGATGATGTCAACTCCCTTGAGAGCCCTGCGCAGATCCTCGCCTTCCACAAGCCCCTCAACTGCCTCAAGGACAGCGCTCTTCCTCAAGGCGTATCCCCTCAGTACCTTGGCTTCAGAACGATCTTGGTGCCCAGCTTCTCCTCGATCTTCTGGAGCTTCTTCCTGGTTCTTCTGGCTACCATCGATATCCTTTCCGGGGGGACAACCACCCTCACCTCGCCTTCCCCGGTCTCGATCTCAACCTCTTCCATGTCGATGTACTTGCCTAAGATCCGGCTAATTATCGGCTTGATCGACTGCGCACCCCTCACCTCGCGGCGTTTCACCGGAACTACAAAAGTCCTCTCTCCGAACACATAAAGTTCGTATTCGACCTCCCCGTCTAGGAAGTTCCTGACTAAGACGACGGGGCGGGTCAGATCCGACTCGGTCAGTCCGTGCGGTATCTTCACGCTAGTCTCAAGGTCGTACACCTTTTCGACATTGCCATTGTTGATGAATATGACTGTGTCGATCACCGACGGTATCACGCCGAGCTCGACCCTCCCGATGAATCTCTGGATCGAGTCGATCGGGGAGGTGGCGTGTATCACCCCAACCATCCCCACGCCTGCGAGCCGGAGGTCGGTGAAGATCTTGAAGTCCTCGGTGTCCCTCATCTCATCGAAGAATGTGTAGTCCGGCCTGCTCAGGAGTAGGA
>JARYLH010000105.1 GCA_029907755.1 Candidatus Methanosuratincola sp. | reverse complement strand
TCTTTGTCTTTCCCCTGCGCCAAAGGGCCTCGTTTACTGAGGATGAAAGCTTGACCTCATCCTCCCCGATCTTGAATGCCCTTGATGCGACTCTCTTCACCAGCCGGACGGCTTTTGGTGTAGCCTTCCTGCCATAGGAGAGGTAAGCATGCCTTAGGTTGACGTTGATCAGCTTCTCCTCTACGACCTTCTCCTCATCTTCTACCTCAGGAGCCTTCTCCTCCTTCTTCGCCTTTGGTGCCTCCGCCGCTTCCTTTGCGGGGGGCGCAGGAGGCGCGGCTTCTGTAACCTTCAGTTCCTTTTCAGCATCGCTCATTATTGATCACCCAATCAACTTAGATGTCAAGCTTCTGGCTTCTCCAGTCCCTCATCTTGGGGTGCCTCCTGAACTTCCCTCGGGTCTTGGCGACTACCCAGAGGGGGACTGGGCTGTTCTGCTTGCCTGCCTTGTTGAGCCGTTTCTTTGTGCTGGTCTGTTTTCTGCTTGCCATAAATAACAATCCCTCAAATTCTTGTTATCCTGATTTCCCTCTTTCTTGACTGAACCTGGGACAGGATCTGCTTGAGGTGGTCGTCCGTTAGCGGAACCGGAAGGCGCCCCTCCTGGGCGAGCTGGATCAGCTGAAGCTCGAACTGCTCAGCGAATTCCGGCTTGACCATCTTCAGGTTGTTCAGCCGGCTCCTTGCCTCGGGCGTCAGAATCGCCCTGAGTATATTCGCCTTCTGGGCCTCGGCTTCCTGTCGCATCCTCTCTGCCTGCTCCTCCTCGACTGCGCGCCGCCTCATCTCGGCGAGCTTCCTCTGTTTTATCAGGTCGATTTCGTCGGGAGAACCAGACATGACAGACACCTCACTGGGGTTTTACAGGCAGATACTTACCCATCTCAGGCATATCTTTCTGGATTTCTTTCAACAGCTTGTATGCGATGCGGTCGAGTATTGATCTTCCGCTGTCTGTTATCGTGCGACCTCCGCTCGGGAGCTTGGTCACAAAGCCTGCCTTCTCAAGCTGCTGCAACGCCTTCCTCAGGGATGACCCTCCTGACTTGACGAAGTGCTCGTTGGCCATCCCGTTCTTTGCCCTGCCGCCGTACAGGCTCCTGAGCCGCTCTACGCCCACTGGGCTCTCGATGTAGAGCCGCCTCAGCAGGGAGGCGCAACGCAGGTACCAGAAATCATTCTGGGAAGGTACGCGCTCGACATGGGGCCCTGTCTTCACAAATGCAGCCCATGATGGTGGAGATACCTCCCTTACATTAGCCTTGAGGTAATCAGCCACCGCATATATGAGCCGATCAGCTGGAACTTCTTGAGCCAATGGCAATCGAATTCCTCTCCTTTTTGATTCCTCTGAAGTTAATTTGAATCGCTATATAAATCTTTTACACCGACTTTGCAGCGGCAGCGTGGCGGAAACTGACCGTTTGCGCGTTGATAAATAAAAAATTAGAGAAGGAGATTGCCGAGGACAAACGCGAAAGTCGTCGAGACAACGATGGTAGTCAGGATATAGACGATCGCCTTCCTGAAAGTGAAGACACGTATAATCGCTAGTATGCTCGGCAGGCTCATGCCCGGACCTGTGAGGAGGAGTGCTAGAGCAGGGGCCTTGCCCATGCCGAGACCCATCATAACCTTGACGAACGGGGACTCGGTCATGCTGGAGAAGTACATAATTGCCCCTATGAAGTTCGCAAGGAAGGTCTGCGGTAGTCCGTTGCCGCCCAAGGCCTGTTGGACAAACTCAGGAGGAATGATAGCACCGACCACGCCGACTATGAACACGCCCATCAGCAAGAGCGGGAGGATCTTCTTGACGAACCACCAGGTCTCTTGGAACCACTGGCGGATCTCGTCCCTGCTGAATCGCAGGTAAGCGAATGCCATTGATGCAGCGAAGAGCGGGAGGAATATCAGAAGCTTCTCCAAGAATGCCCTACCTGCGCCCAGGTAGTTGGGCAGGAGGAGGGTTGCCACGAGCATCAGTATCAGTATCAGCGAGTTCTTCGAGTGCAGGACCTCAGCCTTGGTCGCAGCCGCATGGGGCTTCGCCTTTTCCTTGTCCGACCTCTCCCGCTCTTCTTTCCTGAATACGGTCACCATGACCAGGCCTATGATCAGCGAGGATGAGATCGCTGCGAGGATCCGCACGAGCGTCATTTCAATACCGAGGATCGCCCCGCTGTAAGTGATAGTGAGTATGTTCAGGGCGGGGGCAGTCCAAAGGAATATGAAAGCAGGGCCTATACTGCTCCCCCGCCTGTAGAGGCCCGAAGCGATTGGGATGACGGTGCAGGAGCAGACCGCGAGGCCGATGCTGGAGACCGTCGCTAGCGGGAAGGAGGTCAACCTCCTCGCAGAATAGCCCAGATACCTGATCACGACATCCTTGGATATGAAATAGTTCATGGCCCCGGCAATAAAGAAAGCAGGGACTAGGCATGTCACGGTGTGCTGCGCCACGTAGTCGATCAATGACTGCAGCCCGGCTACCAACAACAAATTGATTTGATCAAGAGGCATAAGGTTGCGCCGCCTAAAGAAGGCTAAAGCGGATATATAAATATTATCAAATTTGAAAATATCGATATTTCTACCTGGAGAGCATATTAGCGAGGGGCTGCCAAATATGTTTGTGAAGACAACGGTTGGAGCTGCAGGACAGAAAAGCAGAGCCTGGCTTCTGCTGAAGCTCTCAAGACCCCATTTCCTAGTCCCTGGCGCCTTGCTTTACACAATGGGGGCGATTGTGGCGCAGCTGAGGTGGTCTGCGTGTCCCCTTGACAGGATGATCTTCGGATATTCGATTTTCTTCTTTGCGCACCTCTCGGTTTCCTTCAGCAACGATTACCACGACAGGGAAAGCGACCGAATCGCGGGGAGGACCTTTTTTTCCGGGGGGAGCGGGGTGCTGCTGGAGCACAGAGATCTGGAAAAAGCGGCGCTCAGAATAGCTCAGGCATTGCTTTTGTCTTCCTTTGTGGCAGCATTATTATTTACAATAACATACGGGTTTAGCTATGCCTTTCTCGCCTTTGCCCTGGCAGGCGGATTTTTGGGGTGGTTCTATTCTGCACCGCCTCTAAAGCTCTCGTACCGGGGTCTCGGCGAGGTCGCTACTGCCCTGGCTGCGGGCCTGATAATGCCCGGAACGGGGTACTTTGTGGTCTCTGGGCAACTTGATACTTGGTTCGCCGTACTCTCAATTCCGCTTATTTTCTACGGCCTTTACTTCATATTAACGGTGGAAATACCGGACTTCGAGGCGGACAGGGCAGCGAAGAAAATGAACGTTGTGACAAGGATAGGCGTGAAGAAGGCTTCATTCGTTTCGCTGACCGCATCGATCTCTGGAACGGGCATGTTGGTGGCACTCCACTTTCTGGGCTTTGCTGGAGGCGCCTTCGACCTCTCAAAGCTGGCTATCATATCGTTATTGCCTTTTGCAACAGCAGCTGCAAGTTTGGTGGGATCAATGACCGGAAACCTTAGTGCGGTGAGACAGACTGCTATGAACATGTCTGGGCTGGTAGGGTTCTTGTCTGCAAGCGTTTTGGTACTGTATTTTGAGCTTGTGCCAGGATAACCCCGCAGAAGTCGCCCCTCGCGGGAACAGAGGTTAAGTTTATATCTACATATTCGGCTATTTGAATTGTGACAAATATGGCCAAAATACTGATATTTGGCGGGGATCCGCCCTGCGCTAGGTGCAAGGCTACTGAGAAGGTGCTCAGAGAGGCTGTTTCTGAGCTGAAGCTGGATGCGGAGATATCGCATGTGTCTGCGCTCTCCCCTGAGGCGGACAAGTATGACATACTCTCGACGCCAGCAGTTGTGATAAATGAAAAGGTCGTTGTAGCCGGGAAAGTCCCGGACAAGAAGACCGCGGTTGAGATGTTGAAAAAAGAGTTCAAGATCTGATCTTTTTTTAACTAGATTTTTCCATATCTGCAATAGAATGGCAATTTGGGAGCAAGGGATCCAGAATTGCCATCATAGGTAGATGTGCATGAAGCCTGCAATCGAATGCTTCGACGAGCTGGTCAGCCTCCTGCGGTCAAGAAAGCCTGCCCTATTCCTCGATTATGACGGGACGCTTGCGCCGATAGTGCAGGATCCGGCGGAGGCATTCCTCTCCGAAAGGGCCAAAAGGCTTCTGGAGGAGGCGAAAAAGAGATTCCCAGTCGGCATAATAAGCGGGAGGGGCCTGGACGATCTGATTGGACGCGTCGGGATCGAAGGGATAGCGTATGCAGGAAGCCACGGGCTCGAGCTTGCATTCATCAACGGGGAGCGGAAGCAATTGGTTGACGAGTTCCACAAATGCCTAATCGAGGTGGAGTCTGCAGAGATGGAATTGCGTTGTTTGTCCGAGAGCTTCAGGGGAGCGATCGTGGAGAGAAAGCGCTTCGGAGTGGCATTGCATTACAGGGCTGTGGCTGCAGATCAGATAGGGGGCCTTCTTAAATTGTTTGAAGAGATCGCTTCGAGGCACCCACACCTCAGAAGGTCAGAGGGGAAGAAGGTAGTCGAGTTGTCGGGCACTGGCGCCAACAAAGGAACCGCGATATCCGAGATCATGATCCACGAGGGGATCACAGAGGAGACGCACCTACCGATATTCATAGGCGACGACCTGACAGACGAAGACGGGTTCAGGGCCCTGAAAGGAAAGGGTGTTGGGGTGATCGTCAGGGACGGACCCAGGCTGACGGAGGCAGACTACTATCTCAGTAGCCAGGAAGAAGTCCTGGAGTTCCTGGAAAAATTGGTCGATTCGGTTCAAGGAAAAGCTTGAGAGAAAAAATTGGAC
>JARYLH010000104.1:705-4916 GCA_029907755.1 Candidatus Methanosuratincola sp. | reverse complement strand
CCCCCCGTCGCGCACCTGCCCCTCCTCGCGGACAAAGTCCTTCCTGAGGACAGGCACGCTGACCGCCCCGCGTACCTTCCGGAGGAGGCGTAGGCTGCCCCCGAAGAACTGGGGCTCGGTGACGACCGAGACCGCTACAGCCCCTGCCTCGACCATCGCCCTTGCGAGCCCCCCGGGGTCCCTCCCTCTGAGCAGGTCCCCGTCCCTCGGGCTCCTCGCCTTCACCTCGGCAATCACCGGGGTCAAGCCCCGCGCCTTCGCCTCCCTTATCGCCTGCGAGAGCCTCATAGGGGCGGCTCCATCTTGTAGGTCTTGAACGCCATGAGGGTCTTCGTCCTCTCGATCCCCGGGATCCTCTGTAGCCCTTCGGCTATCACCTCATTGAAACGCTCGTACTCCTCAACCCTGACCAGGGCGACCAGGTCGTAGTCCCCGGCTACCGAGTAGACCGCGGCGACGTCGTCCAGCTTCCCCAGCTCCATCGCGGTATCCCTGACCGCGCCCCTCTTGGTGTTGATCAGCACAACCGCGGTGTGCATCAGTTGCCCACCTCGTTCGATGCCCTCACGAACTCGTCGAGCTTCCTCTCCGCCATGCCGTCGTCGACGAGGCTCTCCGCGAGCTCCAGCCCGTCTTTGAGCGAGGAGGCAGCCCCACCGACATACAGCCCTCCCGCCGCGTTCAGCAGGAGGACGTCCCTCCTCGGTCCCCTTTCCCTCCCGGAGAGTATGTTCCTGATGATCTGCGCGTTCTCGGACGGGGTCCCCCCGCTCAGGTCTCCCGGGGAGCACCTCTCCAGCCCAAATTCCTCAGGGGCTATCTCGTACCTCTCTATGCTGCCCCCCCTGACCTCGGCGACCATCGTCTTCCCAGCCAGGGAGATCTCGTCGAAGCCGTCGACGCCGTGCACGACGAGCGCGTGGACGAATTCGAGCTTCGTGAGGATCTCGGCGACCATCTGGACCAGCTCGGGCTTGTACACCCCGAGTATGTGCGCCCTCGCGTCCGCGGGGTTTATCATCGGACCCATTATTGTGAAGAATATCGTCTTGATGCCCAGCTCGCTCTCGGGCTTCCATACCCTCCCCATCACGGGGTGAAAGTCCGACGCGTTGAGGAAAGCGATCCCCACCTCCTCGAGGAGCCTCTCCGCCTGTCCCGGCGAGAGGCTGATCCTAGCGCCAAGCGCCTCAAGCACGTCCGCGCTCCCAGACCTCCCGGCTATCGACCTGCTCCCGTGCTTCGCGACGGGCACTCCCCCCGCCGCGGTGACGATCGCATTCGCGGTCGAGATGTTGTACGTGGGGACCCCCCCTCCGGTCCCGCAGGTGTCGGTCAGCCTCCCCGAGACCCTGGGGCGCACGACCCTCGCGACGTCCCTCATCGCCCTCGCCATGCTGGCTATCTCGGAGATCGTCGGGCCCTTCATCAGAAGCGCCACCTGCAGCCCGGCTATCTGCGAATCAGTCAGGGTGCCGCAGGAGAGCTCCTTTATGACGCCGTAGGCCTCCTCATCGCTGAGGTTGCGCAGCGAGGTGAGTTTCTTCATCACGTTCTTTATCTGCAGGCACTCCGCGGCGCTCACTTCTGGTCAACCCCCCTGCGAAAAGCCGTACCCCTCCGATTCGGATCGGTTACCGCCCGCCCCTCCGCCCCGGACTCGCTGCGGAGGCGGGCACCCGCTAGGCATCTGCGGGGCGGCAGGTCCGCCACGCGGTGCCTCTGGAAAATTGCCAAGACAGCCCCTCTTGGCCCTTCACTAAAAAATACGCCGGCTCGGCAGCCGAACCTCAAGACTCCAAAGTCTACCACCCATTTCTTCCACCACTAGACAAAAGATGGATGCGATGTCTATATTTAAGCCTTATTGAACAAGAATATGCATTAATATGCATTAATTTTTTTACCGGGGTTGCGCGGTTGGGCATGTGCCCCTGCAACCAGCGCGTCCGGTCGCTCATCCGGGCTTCTGGGCACCCGTGGGGAGGGCGGTGCCCTGCCCCCCCTGCTTGGAGTTCACGCCGACCTCCCCCCTCGCCAGCGAAGCCGCCATCCCGACCAGGCAGAGGAGGGCGAAGAAGACGAAGATCGCCGTGAGGCTGCCCATGAATGCCGGGTAGAGGGGCGGGGTGATCTGGACTGGGCCGACGTAGACCGCAAGGACCATCATCGCGAAGCCCATGCTCAGCGTCTGCCCGACCTGGCGCATCGTCGCGAGAGTCCCGGACGCCACCCCCAAGAACTTCTTCTCGACCGAGCTCATTATTGCGTTCGTGTTCGGGGTGATGAAGAGCGCGAATCCGAACCCGAGCGCAGCCAGGTTCGCCACGATGAGCGGCTGGGGGGTCTCGGCGGAGATCGCAGACAGCGCCAGGAGCCCCGCGGAGATGATCGCCATCCCAGCCGATGATATGAGCCTCGGCTCGACCCTGTCGGAGAGCCTCCCGGAGAGGGGGGAGACGACCGCCTGCACAACGGGCTGTGCGAGCAGGACCAGCCCCGCCCCCTGGGGGTCCAGCCCCCTCACGTACTGCAGGTAGAGGCTCATCAGGAATGTGATAGCCGATGTCGACGCGTAGTTTATCAGCGCGGTCACGTTCGAGTACGTGAAGATCCGGTTGCCCCGGAAGAGCCTCATGTCGAGGACTGGGCTCTTTGCAGAGGACTCGTACCTTATGAAGGCGAAAAGCCCAACCAGCCCGGCGGCGAGGAGGATCCAGCCGGTGTGCGAGGGTAAGGAAGAGAACCCGTAGACCGTCGACACGAGCATGAAGCCGTAGATCGCCGAGCCCGCGAGGTCGAAGCTCTCCCCCTTGGCCTCCATCCACTCGCCCCTTATCGATGTGGATGCGAGCAGGAGGACGATCGCCATTAGGGGTACGATAAGGAGGAATATCGCGCGCCACCCGAGGTACTGCGTGATCATCCCCCCCAGGAACGGGCCGGCTGAGAGCCCTGTGTACACGGCTGCCGAGTTTATCCCGAGGGCCTTGCCGCGCTCCCCGGGGGGGAAGACGCTGGTGATAAGCGCGACCGATGTGGTTGCGATCATCGAACCCCCCACTCCCTGGACGACCCTCATCAGGATCAGGATCTCGGGGGAGGGCGAGAGGCTTATCAGGAAAGACGCTGCCGCGAAGATGACTATCCCGTAGGTGAAGATCCGCTTCCTGCCGTGGATGTCCGCGAGCCTGCCGAAGATCACCAGGAACGCCGCGGAGGAGAGGAGGAACGAGGTGGTCACCCACCCCATCAGTATGGCGTCCATTCGGAACTCTGCCCCGATCGCGGGGAGCGCGATGTTGACCGAGGACATGCTGAAGGGCGTCACGAACGTCGCGAGCGTGGCGACTATCAGGACGGCGTTCTTCGAGACCCCCGGGATGGCTGGGCCAAGTACGCGTTTCGATGCATGCTCCATAGGGGATCACTCTCTTACTGTTTTCACTTCCCCACCTATTTGCTCTTGTTTTGCAACCCCGGCCTCTATTCTTGTATGCGTCCCTGGTTCCAAATCAGAAGAGCGGCCCCTTACTCTTCACGACGTAAACGTCGCACCCTGCGTTCTTCACGATGTACTCGACCGTGCTGGGTATGAGCTTCCTCTTGATCCCCTTCTCGCCGAGGCTCCCGACAACTATGAGGTCAACGCCCCTCCTCTCGGCGACCTTCACCGCCGCGGGCCCGGGCTGGTCCTCGACGAAGAGCCACTCGAACGCGAGCCCTGCCCCCTTCACCATCCCCTCGTACCTGTCGATGACCTCCTTGCCAGCCTTGACCTGGACGGGATCCTGCCTCTGCATGGGGTGGATGGCGATCACCGTTGAGTTGAAGATCTTCGCGATGTGGATCGCCTCGATGAGCGCCTGCTCGCTTACCGGGGATCCGTCAGCGACCACAAGGATCTTCGAGATCAGGGTGGACACCTTTATTTACTCGTATGTGCGGCTGGATACTTAATGGCTTCGGCTGGCCGGGGAGGAGGGTCGGGCGGCTGGCGTGGGCTGAGGGGTGCGCCAGGCTGGCGGGCGGGTGGGTGGTGGGTACGGAGTGGGGTCTTCTCCAGTTAGAGGTCCTGGCCGTGTTCGTGTTCGTGTACTCAGCCATCGCGCTGAGGCGGATAGGCGGATTCAAGTTCGAGGTCTGGACCGCGATGCTCGTCGGTGCGGTCGCACTCCTTGCAATCGGGGCGATGGGGCTCGAGGAGGCGA
>JARYLH010000104.1:0-695 GCA_029907755.1 Candidatus Methanosuratincola sp. | reverse complement strand
CCGCCGTGAACGCCGAGGTGATCCTCTTCCTCCTCGGGACTTTCCTGATAGTCGAGGCCATGGTCCAGGTCGGGCTGCTCCAGTACCTGGCGGTCCGGTTCCTCGGGGTCGCCGCGACCCCGAGGAGGCTCCTCCTCTCTGTTATTGCATTCGTTGCGGCGTCGTCCGCTTTCTTCGTCAACGACGCGGTGGTGCTAGTGATGACCCCGATCGTCATCGCTGCCTGCGGGATCGCGAAGGTGAGGAAGACCCCCTACGTCCTTGCGGTCGCCCTCTCATCGAACATCGGGTCCGCCCTGACCCCCATTGGGAACCCGCAGAATGTCCTGATCAAGATCCAGTCCGGAGTCGACACCCTGCTGTTCATGGAGAGGATGGCTCTACCCGTGGCGCTCGGGTGCGCGGCTGAGTACCTGGTCCTCTCCCTCATTTACCGGAGGGAAGTCAAGGGGAGTTTCGAGATGGCCCTCCCAGACCCGCGCAAGATGCTCTCCTCGAGATCGGGCGCCGCGAGGGTCGGTGCAGTCGCGGCCGCGACCGTGGTCGCCTTCCTCTCCGCGGACGCGATAGGCTGGCCCATCGCACTGGTCGCCCTTGTGGGTGGGACAGGCGCCCTCCTCCTCTCGAGGGACAGGCGCCAGGCTATAAGGGGGGTGGACTGGGGGACGATCGTCTTCTTCGCCTCGATGTTCGTT
>JARYLH010000103.1 GCA_029907755.1 Candidatus Methanosuratincola sp. | reverse complement strand
GAGGAGGAGGAGATGATCGGTCTGGACATCTCCGAGCACGGTATGAGCGCGTACCCGGACTTTGAGGTGCCGTCGTGAGGTGATGCGATATGAAACTAGTGATAGCATACATAAAGCCTGAAAAACTTGAGGACGTAAAGAGGGAGCTGGACTCCAGAGAAGTATTCAGGATGAGCGTGACCAAGGCAAAGGGGTGTGGAGAGACAAAGGGGTACGTCGAGAGCTATCGTGGTGTTAAGAAGGACGTCTACCTCTTGCCGAAACTGCGGCTTGAGATTGCGGTAAACGACGACTTTGTTGACACGGTTGTTGAAGGAATAATCAAGGCAGCTAGAACCGGCAAGATCGGGGACGGCAAGATCTTCATCCTGCCCCTAGAGGAGTGCATCAGGATCAGAACAGGCGAACGAGGCCCCGATGCAGTGGGAGGGTGGAGCAGGTACTCGAGCAAAAATGCCCCGAACCGAGATGGTTGGAGGGCAGACGATCAAAAAACCGACAAAGCAGACGGCTCCTGATGATGCTATTTCCTCTAATAATTCCTATTTTTTTATAGGAAAATGGATTGTTCTGAAGAAAATGTTTATATTTTTGAATTTTCTAATGGAAAGGCTTAGCGTCTTTCAGACAAGAGGTAAGAATGATGTGCGGAATAGCAGGCGTATTGCTTGACGGGAAGGGCGATGTGGGGCTCTACCTCTCAGTTATGCTGAGGGGGCTGCAGCACAGGGGGCTCGATTCGGCAGGCGTTGCCCTTTACAGGAGCGAGGAGATGCCAGGCGACGAGTTCATAATAAGGGTCTTCACAAAGGACGTGATAGGTGCTCTGAGCAAGATCTCTTCAGCGATAGCCAACGCAGGCGGAGACATCAGGAACATCAAGCTCAACTCAATAAGGGGCTACAGCTTCGACCTGTACACGGTCAGGGCGCAGGAGAAAGACCTGCCTCAGATGATCAAGAACATAAATGCCACCGAACTCTCGAAGGTGCTGAGCATCGGCAGGAAGATGGACATAATAAAGGACACGGCCTCCGTAGAGGAGCTCGAGAGGAACTTTAGCATAAGCGGCTTCGTGGGCAGCCATGGCATCGGGCATGTGAGGTTCTCGACCGAGAGCTGCGTCGACCTTTTCCACGCCCACCCGTTCCAGTCATTCGATCACATAGATGTGGCGCTGGTCCACAACGGGCAGATCACAAATTATTGGAAGACGAGGGAGAGGCTCGAGCGGAAGGGTATCAAATTCCAAACTGAGAACGACTCGGAGCTCATAGTGCATTATATAATTGACAGGCTTAAGGGCGGCGATGCGCTCAACGAAGCGCTGAAGGCATCGGTCGAGGATCTGGACGGGCCTTTCTCCTACATATTCTCGACAGAGACGGAGCTCGGAATGGTCAGAGACAAGCTCGGGCTGAGACCCATGGTCATTCTGGAGGGGGAGGAGATGAAGGCAGTCGCCTCGGAGGAGAACGCCTTGCGCCTTTTGAACAAGAAGGGGGTCATTAAAAACGTCAAACCGGGGGAGGTAATTTGCTGGAAAACAGTCAAAAGACAATAGACGCTAGTGGGATGAGCGTCAGGGAGCTCAATCTGGCTCTCAAAGCGGCTGCTGATGGAGGGCGCATTTTAATAGAGAACCCGAAGGGAATGCACCACATCGCAGCTGGGCTCGGCACAAGGTGCACAGTTGAGATCGAAGGGTCGGTCGGATACTTTGCAGGGACAATGATCGACGGACCGGTAATCAGGGTCAGGGGCAATGCCGGGTGGTTCCTTGGGGACAACATGACTGCCGGCGAGATCGTTGTCGAAGGGCACTCCGGCAACGGGACTGGCCAGGGGCTGTACGGCGGCAGGTTGGTTGTCAAGGGGGATTGCGGGGACAGGATCGGCGCACTGATGAAGAACGGGTTAGTGGCTGTTGGGGGCGATTCTGGAATAATGACTGGGCTTTACATGATGGGCGGGGAGATAATAGTATTGGGGAGGCTGGGCGAGAGTGCAGGCGAATCGATGGTAGGCGGCAAGATATTTTTCTCGGGACCAGAACCGACCCTCGGCAAGAACGCCAAGATCGAAGAGACGACCGATGAAGAGACCGAACATGTCGAAAGGATCCTAAGGGACTATGGCCTTGCAGCCCCGAAGATGAGGAAGATCGTGCCTGAAAACCAAGGTACTTCCGCAGATCCGAGGGGAGCATCTGGAACATCAGGAGGGAGAGGAACAGGTACAGGGTGGAGATTGACCACGGTATGTGCGAGGTATGCGGCGTTTGCGCACGTGTTTGCCCGCAGCAGGTATTCAAGGAGGTCAAGCAGGGTTACATGGCCCCCATAAACGATTTTGAGTGCGTCGGGTGTGAGACCTGCGTCGAGTACTGCAGGCAGAGGGCAGTGAGGGTCTACCCAGTCCAAGAGTTCGGGAAATCGACTTGGACTAGGCGGGAAATCGACGAGGTCCAGATCAAGGCGGCTATAGGCAGGGCGCCTGTAAGGGGAATGGGGTCATGGAAGAAGTTCCCTCATTTCTACGATCTGGTGTTCCTATGCGCCCAGAACTCAAGACCGCCAATAGACCACTACAGGGAACCCTGTGATACCAAGATAGTGCTTGGCAAGGGCAGGGCAGAGAGGCCCTTGAGGGCGGCTGCTCCAATTCTGGTTGGCGCAATGTCCTTCGGCGCTATGAGCAAGGAGGCTAAACTTGCAGTTGCCAAGGCAACCTCGAGGATCGGAATCCCCACAAACACCGGGGAAGGCGGCATGCTTCCGGAGGAGAGAGCGCTTGCTTCCATACTTATCGCGCAGTATGCATCAGGGAGGTTCGGGGTCTCGGCAGAGTACCTTAGATCCGCAGATGCGGTTGAGATCAAGATCGGGCAGGGTGCAAAAGGCGGGCAGGGAGGGCTCCTCATGGGGGAGAAAGTCACAGAGGAGGTCGCCAAGGTCAGGGGCTTGCCGCCAGGATCGGATGCAATAAGCCCCGCCAGGCACCTGGACATTGTAGGTCCGGAGGACCTGAAGATGAAGATTGAGCAGCTCAGGGAGGTCACGGACTGGAAAGTCCCAATAATCGTGAAGTACTCAGCAGGGAGGGTAGGGGATGATGTGAAGATAGCTGCTAAGGCTGGAGCGGACGTCATTGTCATCGACGGGAAACAAGGCGGCACGGGGGCTGCCCCGGACATAGTAATTGAGCACGCCGGTCTGCCTACGCTCCCTGCGCTCGTCGAGGCAGAGAGGAGCCTCAGAGAGCTCGGGGTGAAGGACAGGGTAAGCCTTGTGATCTCCGGAGGGATAAGGAACGGGGCTGACATTGCGAAGGCTCTTGCGTTGGGGGCAGACGCAGTCGCAATCTCGACAGGAGTGCTGATAGCAATGGGTTGCAGGACTTGCGGTTTGTGCTCGACAGGAAAGTGCCCGAGGGGGATCACGACACAGGATCCCGTGCTCAGGAAGCGCCTCAAGACAGAGGAGATGGCAGCCAGGGTTGAAAACTATCTTAAGGCAATAATAGAGGAGCTCAAGATGTTCACCCAGCTCTCCGGCAAGACTTCGGTCAGGAGCCTGGAAAAGGATGATCTCAGAGCGCTCACCACAGATACGGCTGCGATCACCGGGGTAAAATTGGTAGGTAGCTGAAGAAGATCGGCTCCTAATTTCACTTTTTATTGATTTTTCCTAGCCCAATGCGCTTGCCAGGATCAACGGCAGCAGGTAGCTGGTCTTCGATCTCGAGGTGTCTACGAAGGTCTTCGGCAGCGCTGTGGCACAAGCCCCGTAGCTTTGGATTTTGCCCACGAGAACCAACGACCTGAATATGAGGTTCCCGAATACGCCGTCCGGTGCGAGAACCAAAGTGAGTCCTTCGTCGACGGCCCGCTCTATCTCTACCCCGAAGTTGACCGCCTCGATCCCTTTCGATTTCAATACACAAACCAACGCATCAGACTCCTCGAGCATCCTGTCAACGCGGGGGGACCGCCCCCTGTCCTCGAGCCTTCCCCCTGAGATGACCGCCACTTTGAAGGGTAACCCCAGTCTTGACGCCAGGCGGCTGCACCCCACGACAACGTCGAGCAGATCCTCGCGGGTCTCGCCCTCGTCTATGCCGACAGGTGCAAGCATCACCAGCCTTCCATCGACCTCGAGGAGCGAAGCCCTGCACAGGTTCTTGCAACCGAACACATTCCTCAGCTCGGGGACGACCTTCCTTGAGCTTAGATTACCCCTGACCGCAGAGTCGACTACGCCTTCCTTCAGGAGGTGGGCGAGGTCCTCCTGAGGCGATGCAGAAATGATCGCTGGGATCTCCTTGCCGACGGCGCCTTCAGGATCCTCGGCATTGCCAGGGAGGCGATCTGCGACCAGCAGTGGCTCTATGTACTTCTCCCTAGTCGCGAAGAGGAGTGAGTTGAAGAGGAGGGGCGAGGTCTTTTCGGTGAAATCGCAGCCTATGGCTACCTTTGCCCTCCTTTTCAGCGCCATTTCGTGTATCAGGAGGCTGCCGATCATTTCCTAAGTCCCTTTTCCCGGAGAACCCGGCTCACGAAGTCGCAGAGCTCCCCGTTGTCTATCGGCTTGGAGTCCACAGGCAGGTGCTTCAGCGTCTTGATTACCTCGGCGAGCTCCTCCTCGGAGATCTCGAAGTTGCATGCCTTGAGCTTCTCCCTGACCCCTTCTGTACCCGAATGCCTCCCGAATGTCAGGCGCCTGGTTTGCCCGACTATCTGCGGCTCGTAGGACTCGTATGTGAACGGGCACTTGATCACAGCGGCTACGTGGATCCCGGACTCGTGCCTGAAGGCGTTAGACCCGACTATCGCCTTGTTTATGGGTATTGGGACGCCCGAGAACCTCGAGACCATGTCTGAGAGCTCCTGGATGACATCCGTCTTGAAGCCTAGGTCCACTCCGTATAGTGCGTACAGTGCCATCAC
>JARYLH010000102.1 GCA_029907755.1 Candidatus Methanosuratincola sp. | reverse complement strand
CAGGGGCAGCAGGAGAGACTCCAAGGGATACGTCAAGGAGATCCACGAGGTTGACCTCGCGCGCATAGCCAAGGAGAGGCAGCTCCGCGAGGAGGAATTCAGGCTGATCGAGGTCCTGGCGGAGAATGGAGGGGAGGCGTTCGAGTCCTTGGTCAGGGAAAGGTTCGATCTCCCGAAGACGACGATCTGGCGGATGGTCAAGCGGCTGGAGAAGGACGGGTACATTTCTGTGGAGAAGGTTGCCGGTCAGAACCTTCTGAAGGTGAGGCCTGAGTACCTGAAAAAGTGAGGGCTCCCCGCACGCCCGCTCCCGGTGAATGGGGCGGAGCCATCAAATCCACTGGGGCGGGTTGGGAGGATCCGATCCGTTCAACGTCCACCCAGCGCATGCGATGGTGCCGGAGTCGACCTCACTTTCCTGGGTAGCTACAGGGGATGCAGTCCTAGAAGAGTGCGTGCGCCCGGAAGGTGTTGCCCCATCGCCCTGCTGGTGGACTAGAAAGGTCATCGAGAAGTTTAGCCGAACCAGTCGGTCCCCTAAAAGGAACTCGGAGAGCGAAAGGCGCATGAATGTAGAACTCTTCACGACTGGGGCGAATTCCTAGTAGCGTTAACAACCATCGGAAATGAACTTCCTGGCTGCTTCGAGGAAAGACCCCCCGGCAGATGTGCGACCGCACGAAAGATCCGGAAACCCTTGAGTGCAAGATAAGCAGAGTTGGCAAACCCTTCAGCAGGCTCAATCAATTGACGTAGACGCTGCGGACCTGCACAGCGCCTAGGGGAGGTTCTCGGCAGCGGCCTCGGGGGCGGATTCTCGAAGAAGGAGGCACTGACCATACCAGCTCCTGGATGATCCATGCGGCCACACGCCTGACCTTGAGCAATCTCCTTGCGGGTGAGGAGCCCTGCTCGAAACGACATTTTCCAAGACGCATGCATGCGAGGTCGCTGCTCGGGATTCCCACCAAGCTTTATTGCTTGAAGTTAGCAAGTGTAGAAATACTCAATGAGGTGTTTTTACATGGGCGCTCAGGAATACTACATACTGCTCGTCGATGACGACGTCACCCTTCTGGAAACAATGGAGGCGATCCTCGAGGGGAGGGGCTACTGCGTGGACACGAGCCCGACCGGAGAGGACGCTTTGAAGAAGATAAGAGAATGCTACTACGACGTCGTCGTGCTAGACCTAGTTCTACCTGACATACCCGGCATCGAAATCCTGAGGAATCTCGAGACGAACAGGATCCCCCGGGTGAGGAAGATAGTTCTCACCGGACACGCCACCCTCGATAACGCGGTGCAGGCGCTGAACCTCGGGGCAGACGCATACCTTATGAAGCCCGTCCCCCCACTCCTTAAGAAGTCCGTACTCTTCCTTGAGCGAATAAAAGTAAGCCTCTGCACAGAGAGAGGTGGCTATTAAGTCGCTGGCAAGCTCGCCAAGGTATCTCGCAACAACCGCTTTTGCTGCATCCTTAGAGCCCACAATTTCAGAAAAAACATTGTCCATTTTCCGTATATCATTTTCATATTTTCTAATCAGCGGCTCGATCGCATAGTGGAAGTCCTTCTCACGATCCAATAACGCGTGCCCGATCTCGTGGGCGGTAAAACACCATGAAGGCACATCGAAGATGTGCGAGGGAGGTATGTATGTCATAAACACGTAAGGGGGATCTTTGGTTAGTGCTTTCAGTATGCTTAGGTTCGGAAGCCGTTCCTCGGCATGCGCATATTGCGACGTTATCAGCATGATCTCTTTTGGATTGTATTTGAACGAACTGAACAAAAGGGCCTTCCAATAATATGCCGCATAAAGGAACTCGGAGGGAAAACTTTTGCAATATTCGCTACTTGAAATTAAGCAGCTTTCTATCTCATTGATGGATGCCCTTGCTGCAGGTCTATTCTCTTTGAATAAACTTGCGTTTTCTATTGCTTCGAGCAGAAGTTTTTCCAAGTGGAGGTGTTCGTCTTTCACAAAATTTGGCAGTTGTATCAGTTTGACTTTTAGCAACATTATTCCTCGTACTTCAGGCTCTTCCTCAGCACAAGTATCTCGTCGACTTCCTCTTCCGTCAGATTCGGGAACTTCTCTGCTATCTTCAGTACTTGGGAAACTGTTCCTTGCCCCCCGTAGAGTTCGATCCCACTCTTGAGGTTTTCCCTGATCTCTGATATTGTCTTCTCTACATTTTTCCGCACGGGCTCTGGGAGGTCGCTCTTTCCTATTGCCAATAGCAGCGCAAGCTCGGAAGCATCCCTTCGCATGACCTTCCTAGGACCTGGAACCAGATCCAGCGTCATTTTTTACACCCATCTAAAATTATGTATTCGCATATATAATAATTAGTAATGCATATGTGATTTATTCCTGCTTATCCACCGAGCTCCATTGCTGTTTGAATGATTTCTGTTAGGATGGTAATCCAATTCAGCCGTTCCTTTCTGGAACTTCCCGCCCCTTTTTCTTGGTTTCTATCGCTTTCTCGCATCATCTTCCGGCGATCGGAAGGAAAAAGGACGTCCGCAAAATTGCGAACTCAAGCCCGCTTCGGCTTGATCTTGCTGATGGATCGGAAAGCCTAAATCTTTCGGTCGGCTGAATGGCAGGTCGTTGCCGAAAATGTCGGGCTTGAAGCGCGTCTTCCTACTCACTGGGCCCCCGGGGATCGGTAAGACGACCGTGCTGCTCCGGGCTGTCGAACTCCTCAGGCGGCGGGGCTTTTCGGTGGGCGGCATTGCCACGAGGGAGGTCCGGGATCGCGCGACCGGCGCCAGGGTCGGCTTCGAGATCCTCGACCTCTCCTCCGGGAGGTCTGGGTGGCTCGCCCGCGCAAGCCAGGGCCCTGGCCCCCGCGTCGGCCGCTATCTGGTCGACCTCGCGAGCCTCGACGCAGTGGGCGCCTCCGCAGTCCTGGAAGGGGCTGCGCGATCGGATGTGGTCGCGGTGGACGAGGTCGGCCCCATGGAGCTCCTCTCCCAGAGGTTCAGGGGCGCGGTCGAGGCTGCGTTGGGGAGCGGGAAGCCGATGGTCGCGACCGTCCATTTCAGGTCTGAGGACCCTGCGATACTAAAGCTGAAGGGGCGGGAGGACGCAGAGGTCTTCGTCGTCTCGGTCGAGAACAGGGACTCCCTGCCGGGGACGGTTGCCCTTAGGGTATCCGCTTTGCTGATTTAGGCTGATGCCCGGCAAACCCGCGCTTTGGTGCCAAAGGTCGTTGCCCCACTCTCGGACAAGCTTGTGGGTCATCGAGGGCGCGCATAAGGTCAATTGCGGAGCACGGGGAAGACCCAAGAGCGGCTGGTCGATTTTATCTTCCGTGCCAAAGTAAAGGGAACGTTCCCCGATTCGTTTCTTGCAGGCAACCGGGATCCGGAATCAGATGCGAAATAACGGGATGCCGCTTTGCGCCGTTCTCGGAACGCCCAAAAGCCCATCCGCCCGATTCAGACCCGCCCCCCAGACCCCCTCCCAACGCCCTTGGAGCGGCACGAGCCTCACCCTGCCGCCGCTCTCTAGCCCGCCGTCTCCGACCCACCTCCCAATCGCCGCTGCCCGCCCGCAGGTAGGCATCAGGCTCGTATTCTGAAAAAACGTTTTATCTGATCCCCCGGATTATTTCATATGGTCCGGACGGAACGCGGGAGTGGGTCGAACGAGCCAGTCGTACGCGCCAGCCATCTCGCAGCAACCTGTCAAATCCCCGACCCCCGTTCGCCGCCCTCCTGGAGCAGTGCGTGAATCGATGGGAAAACTTCCTGACGATTTCCTCGAAAGGGTCTTCAGACCGGTGAGCAGGAGGCAGACCCTCCTCCTCGCCCTCCTTGCCCTGGCGTTCGGCGCGTTCTTTGTGAACTACGCCGAGTACAGCGTCTTCCTGAATGCCCCGCCAGACGCCTCCCCGCCGCCGGCGTACCACCTCTGGCTCGAGGTCCTTTACGTCCTGCCGTTCCTCTCGATCGCCCTGTTCCGGGGGGCGTGCTCCCTCCCCTTCGTCTACGTCCTCGGGAGGATAGCGAGCCTTGGCAATGACTTTGGGTATCCCGTCTACGCCAAGTACATCGCGCACTCTTACGACGGGAGCATATCCGAGTGGTGGATCTGGATGGTGGGCCTCGGGGCGGACGACAAGTTTTCCTGGGTCGTGAACCTGCCATTCGTGGAGTACGAGATGACCTCCTCGCTCATGGGGATCAACCTCGCCGTGAGGCTCGTCCTGATCGCTTCCTTCTTCTACATCGCCCACAGGGTGGAAGCCAAGATCCAGCAGAGCCGCAGAGACCAGGGTGGGGCTGTGAGCTGCACCCATCTCGGGCAGGCTAAGCCTCGCTCGGTCAAGCGGAGCCCCGCGCCCTTTCAGCCGGCTAACGGGGAGGAACGGCGCCGTCAGCGTCGCCTGGGATAGGATCTGCGCGGGCTGGTAGCGATGGTGGGTGTGGGCGGAAGCCGGGTGAGATCGATTGGCGATCTTGCCTCCTGCGTGGGCATGAACACGGCCCCCGGGAAGGGAATCCATGCTGCCCGCGATCCTGCGGGGCGGTTCTACGTGACCGCCGATTCGACCCCCCGATCCCGCCCATTGCCTTCCTTTCCAGTCGGCTTTCGACTCCCTATAAAAAAAGAGAAAGGCGTCTGCGGTCCAGCCTCACCCGATGATGTTGCTGAGTCCCTCCGCAGCCGTGTAGAAGCTCCCGCACCCGCTTATGTAGAACGCGACCCTCAGCGCCTCGCCTATCTCCTCCTTGGTCGCGCCCGCCCTCATCGCCGCTTCCGCGAGTGCCCTCACCCCGCCGCTGGCGCCGTGCGAGGCGTCGATGGCCATCGCGATCAGCAGCATCATTCCCGGCTTGCGCGTCCTCAGCTCACTGAGGCCGCCCTTGAGGAAGGGCTGGCCGCCGTAGATGAAGATCGCCGTGCCGAACACCGGGGGAATCCAGGC
>JARYLH010000101.1 GCA_029907755.1 Candidatus Methanosuratincola sp. | reverse complement strand
CCCCGAATGGGCCGAGAGGATTCTCTCCTGGCATCACACGGGGTTCAACGTCCATAGCCGGGTCCGGGCTAAGACTAAGAAAGAGGCCGAGCAGGTGGGAAAGTATATGATCCGGCCGCTGCTTTCCTTGCAACGCCTCTCCTTCGATGAGAAAGAGGGGAAGGTCTGCTATCGATATGGGGAGGAGGCCAAAGACGAGGAGCGGATGGACTACCTGGAGTTCATCGCCCGGACGACTTCCCATATTCCCGATAAGGGGCAGGTGACTGTCCGTTATTACGGACTCTACGCTAATGCCTATCGAGGGAAGCTCAGGAAGGCAAGCCAGAGACCTTTTTCTCTGCCGATGGTAGAGGAGGAGATTCGGCGTGTCCCGGCTAAAGGCTGGGCCGAGAGGGGACATGTTCCAAATTCTCTGGAATTCGGTACGTGTCCCCCCTTCTTCATCCTATCCTATGATCTGCCCTCAATGCGGGAGCACGATGAAAGTCATCGCCTTTCTCACCGACTATGCCGTGGTGGATAAAATCATCAACCACCTCAAACTGACGTTTATCGCCTCGAAGCCCCCGCCCCCTCAGGTTGCCTTCCAGGAATATCTTATGGCCGCCGAGACCTCGGCTGAATATCTTTCATGATTCTCTCTTTGACCGGCAGCAGAGGTCTGGCTGATTTCCGGAGCTTTTGAGCCTCTCGGCTGCTCTTTGACCCACCTTGAGCAATCCCCAACTCAATTTGACATCTCATGAGCCGCGATTTATCCTCTCTGAGGATGACCAAAGAGGCAAATTGTCACAAAGAGGCTCGCTCAGCCGATACAGCCAAAAAGGAAACTCTTATCTTTACGAGTGGGCGCGTAAAAAAGGCGAAACCTTCCAGATCGGGATCACCGATTTCGCCCAGGACCAACTGGGGGAAAAGCGCAGCAGGGAACACTTACTGCGAAGGCATCAACCCTTTAAAGCCTAAATGCTGCGGTACACCTAATAACGGGCATTGCGAAGCATGCTGCGGCCTCGCAGACTGCACTGGCTTTTGCAGTTATTGCAACACAGGAGGAGCAATTGGCACTTGGAATTGTGCTGACCAGGATGGCCAAGACCTAAAAGATGATTGCTTAGGGATCTATCAGGTATGCGATGGCTCAGGAGGATGTGAATGGATAGACAATACTCCGTCAGCAGGATGCGAGTGGCCAACAGAGCCTGTTTTTGAAGATGGGAAAATATATGAGCTTGTGATGTGCACTTATAATTGCCAAAGTAATTGTAACCCAGCAGACCCTTACGTTCCCCAGCCTAATAATGTTAATTTCTGCAAGACAGGCCCAGAAGACAATCCATTCTGGGGATCTTATACAAACAGTTGCACATGGTGCTTGTCTGACGCTTTACCTGACTGCTTGAAAATATGCGTGACAACCTCAGGAGAAGGATGCCAAGATCACAGATCACTAGACCATCCAGAAGGATGCTGCGAGCCAGATGATGAATGCTCTAATAACCACTGCTGCCCAGCAGGAACAGCATGGAACGGAACAGCATGCGGAGGATGCGACCCAAACCCAACATTCAGCGAATGGGTTTGCCATAATGAACATACAGGAGGAATAGCAGGCTGCGAGTGCGGAGCAAAATGCTACACAGCAAGCGGAGTAGATGTTTATTGCGCGCCAAACGAAAGATGCATAAAATACCACCCAGACCCAATGGTAGACCCAGATTTCCCATCAGCACTAAAAGTCTGCAGTGTATGCAAGCCATCACCAGACTGCTGCGTAGCAGAAAACGGAGCAGCAACCTTGCCAAGCGAATGCTGCGCAGGATTGTATTTGAACGGGACGCATTGCTGCCAGAAAGGATGGGAGTGGGACCCTGTATATTTAACTTGTATAGAGCAAGACCCTTGTTATAGATCTGGTAGTTATTCTGACTGGTGCATTTATCGAGCACCCAATTGTCTTGCTAGCCTTGGTTGCACTGCAGGCCCTCAACCATTATGGTGGGGAACTCCTTTTAATGCTTACTGTGTTATTGATGAATTAAGTCCTCAGCCTGATATGGCTTGCTGCTTTGTAGGCGCAGGATTATTCGGCTGGGTTGATTCAGCTGATGAGTTTTATTATTGGCATGAAGAACAAGAAATTGTTGTTTATTAATCAACTTCTTTTTAGAAATCTATTAAAAAATAATTTAAGAATTTATTTTATTATCTCCTTATTTCTCTTCTTGCATTTCCATTTGTTGATCCTTGGCTTGGTCTTAGTGGTAATCCTCTTGCAAAGTGTGGTTTTCCTACTGGCACATTATAGTCTATTCCTCCTGGTCCTATTCCTGGGTTATTAATAAAGTCACCAAATACAGGAGTTAATGGGTTAGTGTACGGTGCGCTTTCAAGCACCACGTACTGCTGAGCATATGCATTGATTGTTGTGCCACTAATAGGATCTACTCCTTCCCTGCTTTCTTTTTCGCTATCTATCCAGTAATCATTAGTGTCCCTAGGTCTCCACATGAGCAAAGGAACACACTGGAAGAATTTTGCAAACTCACCTATTTCTTGCCCATCACCAATCAAAGCATCAAAAGCTTCACGATAAGCATCTATAGTAGCAGCACTGGACTGATTAACAAACTCTAGTGAAGATGCAACATTGACAAAACTAGTCGGATATGTTATGTTAGAAACGCCTGTTTGTGAAGTATCATGGAACGCCCAGAATGCTCCATTAGGAGGTATGGTCGCATATGGATTATTCCCATTAGGGTTGAATGTGAATGTTTTTATGTATGCTTCTTCGAATGCTGTTCCTTTGTATCTTCTTCCTGCATTTACAAAATCTGTGAGCGCTTGTACAATTGAGTCAATGTATGCTTGGTCTAGTCTTAGTCCTTGGTATTCATTGGCTGAGCCGTTTAGCATTGTATTAACCCAGCTAGTATTTTTGCTTTTTCCATTAACTTTGTGTGTGAGAACGTCTGACAATAAGTATGATAAATCAAAATCTCCGAGGTATGCTACGTCTTTGACTACTAAGTCATTATTGGTTATGTCGAGGTTCCTGAACTCGCTTGGAAGGCAGCCGGGAACTCTGACTAAAACATCACACTTCTCAATCCTGCTAGTAGTCTCATCAAGAGTTACTTTTGTGCCTAAAGGAGTATTAAGGAATTGCTTGCCATTAGAGCGCATAGTCACATCATACAAACCTGATGTAACAGGAACCCCATAATGCAAGGTTCTTTCAACTTTGACATTAACCTCGTGCTTGTACTTAGTGGGCGGTGGGGGCGGCTCTGGCCCGCTTGGGTTTGCTGAGCATGCACCAAACAATCCAATGTAGCCTGCCAGGACAGCAGTAGCTAGCCATTTGGCTCCTTTAGATAGAAAATTCCTCCTGGTCTTTTGCTCTAGGTTATCATCCATTATTCTGATTAATTTTTTTTCAATATCAAAATCCTCTATGCTTATCTCTTTAAAGGTTGAATTATTTTCATCGAGAACAACAGAAAGAATCTTACCTTCTATATGCCTTTTAATGGGCCCATCTATTGAAGAAACAAAATACCCTAAATCTTTAATGGCAGAAAGCATCTGTCTTTCTCCGATGTTTATAAATTACCCCTCTTCATTAAAGCCCTTGCCAAATGCTAATTAGCTAAGGTTCGAGCAATTTTTTGAAGGAAATTTATTGCCCTATGCCTGACCTTAATCATCGATAATATATGATAAAATATTTTTAATTAAATTCAAGTAAAATTTTTTCTGGCTAAAAACTTCTGCGCAATTAATACTATCACGACTGCTCAGAAAAGCACAATCAGGCCGGCGGCAATCCAGCCTACCCTCCTATTTAGCTGTGGCTCTCTGGCCCTTGCCCTGCAGTCTTCCAGCACCTCTTTGGGCATTATCTTGATGGCCAGGGCGATGATGCCGGGCAGGGTCATAAACGTAGATTCGCAGAACCCGCAGGTTAGTCAAACCGATGTTGATGATTCGGGTGTTCGGGTATCCATCAGTAGGCCTATGAATTTGCCTCTAACGATGGAAGTTGCCCGGGCCGGCATAACCATAAAGCAGCTTGTTCCTAATAACACAAGCACGGTCCAGGCTCGCACTTGCCTGATTTTCATTTCCTCCTCCTAAGCGGGAATTTTTGTTGATTAAGACAAGTTATTTTTGGCTTAAAACTTCTTCGCAATGAATCCCATGACGGCGGCCCAAAAAGGACGAGAGGAGCTGGGGCGATCAGTCCCGTCTTTGTTAAAAAGACCTGACCATCCTTTACCCTGATCCAGTCGCAGTCCAGCACCTCAGGTGGTTTAAGCTTTATGGAAAGCGATAAAAAGGGGGAGAGATCAGGTCGTCAACATAGCTAATGATGCCTAGAGTCTCCGGTTTTCCGATACACATTGGCCAATTGGAGTTTGATTTCCCCGCTTTTCTGCTTGTCATCTTTAAAATCTTCAGCCTGGGCATATAAAAGCTCAGTGGCTTTATCGTTATTCCAAAAATTCCCTATGGACGGCGTTGACAACCTTTTCCGTATCATCCTGATGAACAACGAAATAGGAAGCAACCTCCGAGGCTCCCGTTGAAATCATTTTGACATTGACATTTTCTTTAGAGACAGCTGTAAATATCCTGGCTGCCAGACCTTTCTTCTTAAGAAGACCTTTATCGGGTCCTGTTCCACTACTTCGATCGTTTCCTGGCTGAATATGAGACCCGCTTCGAGCGAAAGTACGGCTTCCTCCGGCCCATCATCAAGGAGGTCGTCGAGCGTTACCTCGATTGTGGCAACCCGCGTTGTGGATTCGCCCGCATCCACTGTCCCGACTGTGGAGAAGAACGTCTCCTGATGTTCTCCTGCCGGACCCGCGGGTTCTGTCCCTCCTGCCATGCCAAGCGGATAGAGGAGTGGGGCGAGTGGATGAGGGAGACGCTTCTTCTCGATGTCCCCCACCGCCAGGTCGTC
>JARYLH010000100.1 GCA_029907755.1 Candidatus Methanosuratincola sp. | reverse complement strand
AATCCGAGTCTGATCGTCCCCCGAATAGTCGAGTAGTTTTCCCTTGACCTGCTCTATCCCGACCAGATCTACATTCACGGACTGGACTTCGAATTCCTCAAGGCACTTCAGCACGACGCTCCCTTCCAGGGTTTCACCAAGCGAGAATTCGTCCTTGCTGAGTTCGATGATCACCTCGGCGCTCGGGGGCGAAAAAGACTTGAAGAGGGGCAATTGCGCTTCCTCCAGATCACTATGTGCTTAATGGAAGTAGGGGGATATTAAGGGTTGTTGGAAAGGCCCTCCCGATGGCAAAGAAAGGAACTGGAGGACTAGTCAACAAATATCGCGGCTGCAACCACGCATGTCCAGAGCCCGTCCTTGTGGCCCTCAGCGGACTGCACGACATGGGTCGTCCTTATGATGAGGCCGCTTGCCTTGTAGAGCTGCTCCCTCTCCTCCCATGCCTGGTTCGGGTCGAAGGGTATCCCCAGGGTCGTCGCGAGCATCGTGGCTGCAAGGTCCTCGGCGTACTCACCCGCCTTCTCGCCCTTCATCCCGTAGTCGTGGTGCTCGGCGAGGTATCCGTAGCTGTTCCGGTCGTGCGGGACGGCTAGCCCTATCGCGGCGGAAATAAGCCTGTTCGGCTCATTCGTCTCGTTCCTTGCCATTACGCAGTGTATGATCTGTCCAGGGGAGAGGCGCTTGAGACCATCGTCCTTCGAGATTATCTGGCAGTTGGGCGGGAATATGCTCGAGACGTTCACGAGGTTGAACTTCTCTATGCCGGCGTCGCGGAGAGCCAGCTCGAAGGCAGCCAGCCGTTCCCTGTGGACTCCAACGCCCTTGACGAAGAACACTTTTGTAGGTATCATAAATAACATTGATTTTAAACAAAAACGCTGGTTTTAAGCTTATGCCATTCCAGACGCCCGGATTGAGAAGAGAAAGAAAAAAGAATGTAGTTCAAGAGACCTCAAGAGCTGCATCTGCCTGAACTAGACCCGCCCCTGTCGCATTTGAATACCAAGAGAATTCTGCCCAGTGGTCAAAGTCGTATACATACGCAGACCCATTTGGTATAGGCAATGCAGTTTCTTTGAGTATTTCCTCAACCAGCGCCTGGTTCAGGCTAGGATTCTTTTGCAGCATCAAAGCCACGATTCCGGTGACGTGCGGGGTCGCCATGCTGGTGCCTCCGAGGTAGTAGAAGTTGCCGGGATTACGTCCAAAAGCCCATCCGAGCCCGTTGCTCCACCACGGCAGGTGGCTGTACCCGGGGACTCCGGGGTAAGGCCCTCTCACCCAGCTTCCGGGGGCCACGACGTCAAGCTGTTGACCCAGATCGGATATTTCCCTGCTGCTCCAGTCAGTGATGTATACCTGTGAAGTTAATTCGGTCTTGTTCTCAGTCACATCAATGTATCCGTAGGTGGGCTCCTGCAGCCACCAGAGTCGGTATCGCGGCGGAGGCGTAGTTCCATCCGGCCAGTACCATTCGTACGTCCACCCGCATGCGCCAACAGAGATCACCTGGGGATACGCCCCGGGGTAGCTCATGCCGGATTCGCCCTCGTTTCCTGCAGCCGCTACCACGATCACTCCATTCGCGATAGAGCGGTTGATCGCAGCCTCAATTATTGGCGAGGGCTCCGGACCGCCGAGGCTCATCGTGATGATCATTGGGCGGTACCCGGCGATGGCTAGGTCGGTGGCATAGTCGATCCCGGCTGCGACAGCCCGGTCTGTCCCGAACACTACACGGCCATCGTCGCCATGCGGAGCGGGGATATTGTAGTCCGACAGCACCTTCACAGGGATTATGGTCACCTCAGGCGCTATTCCCTTGACGAAGATCGGAGGCAACGGGAGGCCAGAGACGGCATCGGCAGGAGCGTAGTAGTTGTAGCCCAATATCGTGCTGACGACGTGGGTTCCGTGCGTGCTGCCGATCGACCCTATGTAGGTCGTCTCGATTATCTTTCCTGTCTCTACCAACTCCTCAGTCTTCTGGTTCCAAGCCAGTATTTCCTTGAACCCTTTACCAAGGCTCGTGGCGATCCTGTCCTGCGGGAAGTAGTCCTTCCAGTTGGGGGCGAGACCTGTGTCAAGCACTGCAACGTAGACCCCTCTTCCAGTATACTGCGGATTCACATTATCCAGGTTGACCATGTCGTAGTCCCAAGTAGCGTAAGCATTGAGGCTCACTTTCGGCGCGGCAATCACGGGAGAGGCAATCACAAGGAGAGCAAGCATAGACGCGAAAAACACTTTTGTGTGCAAAATCGGTTCACCTATGTACATTTCGTCGCAGGATATTTTAAACGTAATTGTTTAACAGTCCAAGGCGAGGGGGATTGGGGACCCGCCTAAAGAGGAGTCGGGCGAGGGGGCATCTGATTCGTTTGGCGTGTCCGTCCTCCATCGAGGTTTCATTAAGAATTCTTTACCATATGTAAACCTAAGAGATAAATACAGTTTACTAATCTCGTTAAGTTTCAGGTGACATCCACATGGAGCGAGATCTCTCGCGCGCGAAGGGACTTTCCCTGGCGGCCGTATTTGCAGCGCTTACGGCGGTCGGGGCGCTCATCTCGATACCGTTCTACCCAGTCCCGTTCAGTCTGCAGACCCTCTTCCTTTATTTGTGCGTTTTGACCCTGAGAGAGAAAGCGCCGCTTGGCATGGCAATATACTTGGCGATGGGGGCGGTCGGTCTCCCCGTGTTTGCGAGGGGGATGGCAGGGTACTCGGTGCTGATAGGACCGACAGGAGGGTTCCTATTCGGGTTCCTGCTGGCTTCGCTGGCATCCGGTTGGCTGCTGCGCAGGGCAGGGGGCATGGCGTACGCAGACCTCGTCGCGGTTGGATTGTGCATTGCCATAGTATTCACCATCGGGTGGATCTGGCTCGCTGGCTGGATGGGCTGGGACTTCAGGGCGGCGCTTTTGGCGGGAGTGATACCTTTCCTTCCTGGCGATCTCCTGAAGGCTGCGGTGGCGGTGGGAGTAGCCAAAAAATTAGGCTTTAAGAGGCGGGTGGGACAGGACAAGCCAATTCGGCTCAGTACCTGTCGTGGTTGAGCTTCTTCCTCAGCCAGATCTTAGAGAGCTCGTCGAAGTTGGGGAAGACCTGCTTCAACACGGGGAGGTAAGACTTTATCTCATCCTCGGTCATGTACTGGAACTGGTACTCGCCCAAGTACGGCGAGGGCGCACCCTCCCTCCTGATGAACTCAATGTGCATGAAGTGGTCCCCAGCCCTTATGGTGATTGGACGCCTGTCGTTGCTCAGGTTCACTATCTCGAGGGCGAGCCTCCCGACGAATCCGCTGTGGACCTTCGCTGCGTTGAGGAACGATAGCCCCATCCTACCGTACCTGCTCTTCGCGGTGAGGTAGGCGACGCAGTCGGGCGGGGTGAATACGATCTCCTTCGATATGACGTTCTGGTGCTCCAGGTACTGGAGGGTCGTGTCCTCGCCGACCGTGAGTATGTACCCGTCGCCGTCCAGCTGGGACTCGACGAACGGCTCGAGGATCCTGTACTTTTTGTTCATCTCTACGAGGCGGTCTCTGCCTAGCACGCACATAAGAATCACTCTTACCTCTTGAGTATGCGGTGTTTTTAACTCTAACGGCACCGGCGGATGCCCTTCCGTATCTCCTGCCCTCCTCGACGATGGGGTTTGGACGGATATCCTTTTTTGTGACCGGGGGCAAAGAGGATTCGTCTCGCGCTATTTGCGCATAAGGAGCAGTGGTTCGGGTTGTTCGACGAGGGGGAGATGGATAAGCTTCTGCTCGCTGGGAGGATAGCAAGGACGGTGAGGCAGGCCGTCCCGCGGATGGTCTTCCAGGGGGCGAGCGTGTTAGGGATATGCGAATGGGTCGAGTCCGAGATCGCCAGGATGGGTGGGAGGCCGGCTTTCCCGTGCAACGTGAGCATAAACGAGGTGGGAGCCCACTACACGTCCCCTCCCGCTGACGCGACAGTCATCCCGGAGGGGGCACTGGTCAAGGTCGACCTCGGCGTCCACATAGACGGGTACATAGCGGACACCGCAGTGACCGTCTCGGTCGGATCCGAGTTCGAGGACATGATAAAGGCTGTCGAGCTCGCGCTGGAGAAAGGGATCCAGGCGGTGAGGGTCGGAGGGAAGATAGGCGAGGTCGGGCCTCTGGTGGAGAAGACGATAAGGTCGATGGGCTACAAGCCGATAAGGAACCTCACCGGGCACCAGATCGAGCAGTATACGATCCACAGCGGCCTGAGCATACCGAACGTCTCCGGCACTGAGACGCCAGGCAAGTTCCAGCCATGGTCAGTCTACGCGATAGAGCCCTTCGCCACGATCCCCAGGGCAGCAGGCGAGGTGAGGGAGAGAGAGGCTGGGAACATCCTCCACCTGGTGAAGCTCAAGCGCCCGAAGGCCGAGCCGCAGAAGGGCGCGTACGACGAGATCTACAGGAGGTTCAGGACGCTGCCGTTCGCAAGGAGGTGGGTCGCTGGCAGCGCCGAGGGTGTGAGGGCGCTCTTGGCCGAGAAGGTGCTCTACGAGTACCCCGTGCTGGTCGAGGCCTCAGGGATGCCCATAGCTCAGGCCGAGCATACGGTGATCACGACGGACAGGGAATCGATCGTGACCACTTAGTTTGGAGAGAAAGGAAGGTTCAGAAAAACAGGGATTTACTGTGTGTCGGTCAGCGGGAGATCCGTCCCTGCGCCCGGGAGCTTGTCCTTAAGCCTGCTCTCCGCGACGGCGGCAGCCTCCTTCAGTATCTTATCAGCGTCCTCGCTCGCAGGCCCGGTGATCAGCGACTCGCCGGTTATGTTGGAGAACGATACGAGCGTGTCGTTCATTATGCCGGATAGCTCGCTAAGGGCGGTCTCAGAGGACGGCAGGAATTCGCCGCGGATCACAGTCTCATCCGCGAGAGCAAGATACGAGTCTCTTTTTCTGGAGATTGCCCCGCGCCTGCAGAGCGAATTGAGCGCGCGGCGGAGAGCGGCGAGCTCCCGGCCCCGAAGGCGCAGGTGCCCGGCAAGCTGATGGACGGAGAGCCCTTTCTTTTTTTGCCTGAGCAGCGAGAGGATCGCGTCTTCCATGGCCTTGCCGGGTCAATAATAGAATAGG